>JAHYIU010000002.1 GCA_019429425.1 Candidatus Syntrophosphaera sp. | reverse complement strand
TCTGAGTATTGAACAATGCAGCGATGTCCTTTGCCTGTTGATTGCTGTACCCTCTGATTGCTAACAACTTCATCACCAGGCGTCCATCTTTGATCTCAGATAAAGCCTGCTCCGCTTTCAGGAATACCTCCTGCAACGATTGGTCTTTTGGTCGTGGCATCTCGCCTCCAGTATTTAGATTTTGGAGACAAGATAATCACTATATATGATTTGTCAACATGGAATTTGTATTACTCCTGATCCCGTGCCTGTGGGACCTGTCCTCACTTTCTATATTCAGGGCGCGGCAGCGGAGGATGTTTCAGCGCCTGCCTTTACGGCAAAGATCACACCCAATCCCATATCTGATGCCACTTCCCTGAAATTGGACACCCCTAATCCGGGCCAGCTTTCCTTATCCCTCTATAACTTCAAAGGCCAAAAGATCCTCTCCCGATCTGGTCTTGACTTGCGTCAGGGCGCTAATGTTTGGCAGTGGAAAGAACTGGTCAGCGAGAAGCTACCCGCTGGCATCTATCTGCTCCGTCTGGATGCAGGAGGCCGGGCAACGCATCTGAAGGCCATGGTTTTGCATTAAAAAAGGGGCACCGCGCGGCGCCCCTTATTCCTGATCCAATTTAGAACTATTTTCCGGCCACGCTCACGTCTTTGCAGATAATTGAGGGTATCTTGTGGGAGCCAAATTTGGTATGCTTGTTTTCGATGGCTTCGATGTTGGAGAGGGTTTCATAGGCATTGCCGGATAGCAGGCAATCTTTTACCCGGCCTGTGATCCTGCCGTTTTCGATCATGAACCCCGTGGACACGCCCACAGAATAATCGCCGTGCAACACGTTTCCGGAATGCGCGCCCATCAGATTGAAAACGAGCAAACCTTCCCGCAGGCAGGAGATCATTTCTTCCAGGGAAGCGTCACCAGTGCCAATGATCGTACCCAGGTTCTGGGCCGATGGAAGGGCCTCCACGGAATGGCGCACGCCACAGCCGTTGGGCTCCAGATTCAGCTTTGAGGCGTAATTCAGGTCGGTGGGGAAGGCTGTGAATACGCCTTTGTCGATGAAAGCGAGCTTGCGGGTGGGCGTTCCTTCCGCATCGATGGCCGTGGGATTGGGTTGGTCTGGATCGAGGGGATCCTGCCAAAGGCTGAGCTTATCCGAGACGATCTTGTGTCCGAGCTTTCCGCAGAGCGGCGAAACCTGGTTGTAGATGCTAACCGGAGACGCAGCCGCGGAAAAACGCGACAACAGGGCAAACAGGGAAAAAGGCGTGAAGATCACCGGCATCCTGCGCGTGGGGGGCACAACCTCGTTTTTGCTCAGGATGAAGAGTTCGATCAGCTTGTCCAATTCCGCCTGGTCGTGCTGGACCGGACCCCGGCCCACCCAGTATTGGAAAAGCCCGCTGCCCGTGCCTGGAAAGATCAGGTTCACCAGCAGGGCGTAACCCGATTGCCTCTCAGAGAGGTCCGTTCCGGCGGTGTTCATGATTCCGGACCGGTCAATTTCATAACTGATATTGACGTTCACCTGGCCCTGGACGCGGCCGGCCACATATTCGACCAGCCGGGCGCCCTGCGCCACAACGTCTTGTTTGGCCAGCTTTTCCACCCGCGGATCGAAGGCCACCGTGGCTGGCAGATTCGCCGTGCGCGGCATCTGGAAATTGACCTCGACCCCGTTGGCCGCACTGGCCAGGGCTTGGCGGACCAAGGCTTCGCGGTCAAGCAGGTTGCGGGTGTGGGCCAGACCCATTTTTCCGTCTTTGATCACGCGCAGGGCGATGCCCGAACTGAGGGCCGAATCTGCTTTGTCCAGCTTGCCGTTGTTGAATTCGATGCTGTCTTCGGAACCTTCCACATAATAGACCTCAGCCTGGTCCGCGGCTTGGGACGCGAGTTTGAGCAGCTTTTCCATTATCTTCCTCCCACGGTCAGATCTTTGAAGAATACGCTGGGCCCGCCCAGACAGGAACGGATGTTGGTCTGGCCTTTGCCGCAGCCGCCTGATTCGTTGAGCACGAAATCACTGCCGATCAAGGCCACGCTGCCGAGCGTGTGGTAGAGATTTCCCACGATGTTGATGTCGCGGATCATGCCGGCCAGCCTGCCGTTTTTGACGATGTAGCCGTGGTTGGCGCCGAAGGTGAAATTCTCCCCGGAAGTCTGGCCGCCCATCGCGTCGCAGATGTAGAGCCCGTTGCCCATGGCCGCTAAAAGCCCTTCCAGAGAGGCTGTTCCCGGTTCGATGAAGATGTTGCCCATGCGCACGATCGGCCCATAGCGGAAATCCTCGGCAATGGCGTGGCCGGAGACCGGTTCTCCCATCTCCGCGGCTGTGAATCGGTCGTGCAGCCTGCCGGTCAGGACTCCGCTGGTCATCAGTTTGACCTTGCGCACAGCCACGCCCTCGTCGTCGTATTTGTAGAAACCAAGCTGGTTGGCGATTGTGGCGTCGTCTGTGATGTTCAGGATCTCTTTGCCCAGCTTCGCGCCAAGCTTCATCTTCTCTTTCATTGCGGGCAGGTCGCGCACGATGTCCGCTTCGGAAAAATGCCCGAAAGCCTCATGGGTAAACACTCCGGCTATACCGGGGTTGAGGACCATGGGATAGGTTCCGGCCGTCACGGGCTCAGCGTTCAAGAGGTCGGCGGCGATCCTGGCCCTTTGCAGGGCTTCGTCTTCGCGGCCACGGACCTTCTGGAATCCGGTGCTGCCGCCAAAGGCCATGCGCACCGTCTGCGTGAGGTCGCCCTCCTGGCTGATGATCCCCGCGCCCAGCTTGGTTGTGACCAATTCCTCGTTGATCTGTGTCCCCTCGCTATTTACGAAATACTTGTTGCGGAACACGTCGTAGTATTCCAGTTCCACGTTGGCGATCTTGGGCTGGGCGAAGAGCAGGTCGGAATAGTGCCGCACCAATTCCAGCTTCTCTTCCAGCGTTATCTGCCGCGGATCCTCGAGCAGCGGTGCTTTGACCGTATCCACAACCCTGGGTATCGGGGCCAGTTTACGGGGCTGCTTTTGATGGGCGGCCAGCACTTCCGCGTTCTCCAGGGCCTTGCGGATCGCTTCGTCCGCCTGCTCCGGCTTGGTGAAGCATACTGAGGCCAGGCCGCCGTTCTTCAATACCCGGAGCACGTAGCCGTCGCCCGTGTTTGAGCCGTAGCTGCGGACTTCCTTTTTGCTCATTACCACGCGGTTGACCTGTTTGGTCTCGTAGCGGAGATCGGCATAATCCGCCTGGATCTTTTCCAGCGTTTGTTTGAGTTTGTCGATCATAAGTTCTCCTTTGCCAAGATATGTTTTTGTGCCATAATTAGTTGAGAATTCCGCTCAGGGGCGGCAGCAGGTTCATGCCGCCCTGGGTGGAGGAAAACCGGGAGCGCAGGTCCACGTCCCAGAACCAATGCGGATAGTGGTTCAGAGTGTATGCTATCTGCCCGGCCTGCTCCCTCAGACCGTTTTGCTGCTTTTGGGGCAAAGCGTAAAGGATCTGTTCGCCCCAGCGCTCATAGGCGTTTCTGCCTTTCTCCGTCAGCTTGTATGAGGTATGGGGTTTGTTGTTCAAAAAGCTCTTTCTCCTGGCAATGTACTTCGCTTGGACCAGTTTGGCCAGGTGGGTGGTGAGATTTCCGGAGCTGAGCCTGGTCAGTTCCATCAAGCCAGTATAATCAAGGCTTGGGTGTCGCTCCAGCAGAAAGAGGATCATCAGCCGGGCGGGATTGTTGGCCACGCTGTCCAGACTGGCGATCCTTACCAAGTTTGACTGAAGGTCCATGCTTGCTTTCAACTCCTTTGTAAAAAAGCTTCTTATGTCACTTTGTGATGCAAGATACCTTGAACTGCAAGACGCAATTCCTGGCAAGTTTTTTCGGCTTGCGCGGCCCTTTTCCGAATTTTCCGGTTCTGGCCAGTTGACAATCGATCTTGCTTTCAACTCTTGCGCGTGTCTCAGGAACCTAAGGTAGTATTGATTTGGATAAAAAAAGCTTTACAGAAAAACACAGTCATCTTCATTTGTCAATGGGCATTGTTTTCCAGATGTCAGTATGCGGGGATTGCGGAGAACAGATAGAAACAAGGAGTATGACCATGAAAAGCTTGGTTGTTGCACTGGCGCTGATACTGGCGCTGGGAGCGATTTTTGCCACCGCAGCTCCGGATGAGCCGTTTTCTGACGGGGGCGGATCCACACGCGAGATAATCTCCGTTACCATTGGCAGCGGAGACCAGCAAGCCCAGATCCCGGTCAACATGTATTACCGCACCAGCCTGTTCGAGACCATCTATCTGGCCAGCGAAATGAACGTCAGTGGAGAGATCACGGCCATCCGCTTCTACAATAATTTCTACACCAACATTCCCAACAAACCCACCCAGATCTGGCTGGGCGAGACCTATCTGACGGACTTGGCCAACGGCTGGATCCCTGCCAGCCAGCTCACGCAGGTGTTTTCCGGCAATGTCGATTATCCTGCCGGAATCAACGAGATCACGATAAACCTCAATACGCCTTATACTTACGGCGGCGGAAATCTCGTGCTGATGGCCTTCCGGCCCTGGGATGACGATTACTACTTTTCCCTGGACCTGTTCCAAGCCCAAACCGTGGGCTCTAACCGCTCCCTCAACACCTATAACCACAATACACCCATCAATCCGGATAATCCCCCCACGACCGGGGTCACGGGCCAGTTTCCCAAAACCACGTTCTTTGTTGACGTATCCGGCCGCGGAGCGCTGTTGGGGAATGTCAGTTCCGGGGGATCGCCTCTCTCCGGCGCGACGGTCACGATCCAGAACACCAATTTCAGTTTCACCACCGGCGCGGACGGGAATTACGACTTTCCCTACGTGCCTGCGGGGACCTATCAGGCCACTGCCTCCAAAACAGGCTACCCGGCTGTAAGCCATACGGTTACGATCGCGGAAGGGCAAACCACCACCCAGGATTTCGTTCTGGCTCCGCTTCCCCAGATCACTGTGAGCGGCCGGGCTGTGGGCAGTGACGCGCCCACAGAGGGTTTGGCCAACGCGCAGGTCAGCATCGCAGGCTACGCGGAGTATTCAGCCACCAGCGACGCGACGGGGTCTTTCAGCATACCCGGGGTATATGCCAGCCAGACATACAATTACAACATTGGCGCATCCGGATATCAGAATGCCACGGGAGAGTTTTCTGTCGGCGCGGTAAACTATGACCTGGGCGACATTGTCCTGAGCGAGATTGCCTATCCTCCGCAGAATGTGGTGGCGGCGGAATCCGCCAATGGAAACTCCGTGGACCTGGCCTGGGAGGAACCGAATGTGGCGCTGGAAGGCTGGCTGCATTACGACAGCGGGGAGAACAACACCTCCTTCGGTACCGCGGGCTCGCTCAGTTTTGACGTGGCGATCCGCTTTCCGCCAGCCGCATTGGCCGACTATGCCGGCGGTTTTTTGCAGGCGGTCCGGATCTGGCCAGCCATGGGGGGAAATTTCTCTGTCCGGGTCTGGACCGGTGGAGACGCTTTCGCCCCTGGCATGATGGTGGTGGACCAGCCCATCATCCCGGTCCTCAATTCCTACAATACTGTCTTGCTGGATTTTCCTATTCCGGTCACGGGCACGGAAGAGCTGTGGTTCGGCTTCCTGTGCGACGTGACGGGAGTAAATCCCGCCTACGCGGGAATGGATTACGGTCCGGCGGTGGATGGCTTTGGCAACATGATCCATTGGCAGGGCAGTTGGACCACCCTGCTCTCCGTGAACGCCTATTGCGACTTCAATTGGAACATCCAGGGCTACGTGGGCCTCAATCCTCCCGCCGCGCTGACTTCGTTCACGCCTCTGGCCCTGACCGATCCTGAACCTGAGCGCATAACGGCTTACCAGGTCTGGCGCTTCCTGCAAGGCCAGGCCAACAACGAGGCCCTCTGGGTGAACCTGACCCCTGGAACCATCACCGAGACGACCTTCACGGACACGGGATGGTATGCCGTTCCGGATGGAACCTACTATTGGGCGGTGAAATCGGTCTACATCAACGGAGTGCTTTCAGATCCGGCATTTTCCAATCCACTGACCAAGGTCACGCCGGTCGGAACGATCGCCGGGATCGTGCGCAGCCTGCAAAACGCCCCGATCATGGATGCCACCGTCTCTTGCGGAGATGTGAGCGCCACCACCAATGCCAGCGGGGCTTACAGCATGCTGGTGGAAAGCGGCGCGCACAGCGTCACGGCCAGCCATCCGAACTATCAGTCCGTCACCCAGGACAACGTTCTGGTCGTGGTTGGGCAGACCACCACCCTGAATTTCCAACTGCCACCCGGGACCGCCAATGAGGACCCGATCGCGCCGGTGGCAGTAACCGCGCTGCACGGCAACTATCCGAACCCCTTCAATCCTGAAACCACGGTCACATACAGCCTGAAAGAGGCCTCCCGGGCAACTCTGCAGGTCTTCAACCTGAAGGGCCAATTGGTGGCCACCCTGGTTGACGCATGGCAGGAAGTCGGAAATCACTCCATCCTCTGGCAGGGCCTGGATCACAGCGGGGAACCCGTATCCAGCGGGATCTACCAACTGCGGATGAGCGCTGGCGGCTACAGGTCCACGAAGAAGATGATCCTGCTAAAATAGCCTTGCAGGGAGGGAATGGGCCGCAGAGCGCAGCTCGGGAAAGAGCTATTGATCTGACAGCGAGGAGAAAACAGCTGTGTAGGCCTGCGTGAGGTGATCCACGAAGGCCACGTGGTTGGGAAACCTAACTCTGCCCACAGGTGAAGGAGAAGGAAGGATCAGGACCCGGATCCTTCTTTCTGTAAGGGATGCCTCGTCATGATCAGGAAGCGGGAACGCAGCTCCGGCGCCATGCTCAGATTCCAGCGCAATTCCTTGTGTGGCAAGGTATTCGCGTAGCCAGAAATCGACCTTTTTGCTGGTGCAAAGAATGTTTGCCAGGTTCAAACGGCTGGCCAGGATGCCGGTCAGATCAGTGAATTCCAGAGGCCTGATCTTGGCATCCGCGGAACCCAGATCCCGGCGTTCGAAGCGGAGCAGGATATCCGCGATCCCCAATCCGTGCCGGGCCAGAAAATCCTGCAGAAAGACCCTTTGCTTTTCCGTCCTCGTGACCCGTTGCAACTGCAATTCCCGGATCTTTTGCAGTTCCGGCAGAGCAGCGGGATCCAGAACCCGGAACAGGACCTCCCAAAGCAGGTTGCAGCCCCGGACATGACTGCCATAATAGTAGTCCATATCCTTGGGGGAGAGGGGCTTGGGCATCTCAGTGCAGAAGCGCCAGGGCGGCACGCTGCCCAGGATCAGGGTTCGGGCTTGATCCGGAACATAGGGACGGTAGGGATGGCTCTGGATCAGCCCGGAAGCCGCTTCAGGCAAGAAATTTACCCTCTCGGAAAGAGTTCATCGGTTCAGACGCATTTCTTCCGGGATTTCTTCTTCGGATTTTTCTGCCCCAGAACGATCGGCCGGGCGATATAGCTTGTATGCAAAAGCTTTTTGGCCTTGGGGGAATTGGGTTGGCCCAGGAATTCCTGATAGAGTTTCTGGATGGAGGGATTGTTGTGCGATTCCCGGTGCTCAAGGCCCTCGTCTTCTTTATAGAGCCCCTTGGCGCGCTGCATGCGCACCCGGTTGGTGGAACGGTAGGGTTGTCCGCCACCGCCCACGCAGCCTCCGCGACAGGCCATAACCTCCACGAAGTGGTAGGGCGGTTCTTTCCCGGCTTGTTTGGCCTCGCGGATCTCGGTCATCAGGGTGTTCACATTTCCCAAACCGGATGCGACGCCGATCCTGATTTCCCGGCCCAGGATCTCGATCTTGCCGCGCTTGATGCCCAGATTTCCCCGCACGAAATCGATCTTCGGATCCGCCAATTCCTTTCCCGTGGCAAAGAAATGGGCCGTGCGCAAAGCCGCTTCCATCACTCCGCCCGTCGCTCCGAAGATGGTGCCGGCACCGCTGTATTCGCCCAGAGGGCTATCGGCTTGCCCGTCAGGAAGATAGGGCAGGTTGATGCCGCGGGTCTTGAGCATGCGGGCCAGTTCGCGGGTGGTGATCGTCAGATCCACATCCTTGCAGCCGGAGGCGTACATATCCTCCATCCGTTCGATCTCATATTTCTTTGCCGTGCAGGGCATTATCGAAACCAGGAAGATCTTGGCCGGGTCGATCTTCATCTTCTGCGCCCAGTAGGTCTTGACCATGGTGCCCACCATCTGGTGCGGCGATTTGGACGAGGAAAAGTGGGGAATGATGTCGGCGTGGAATTTCTCCAGATAATCGACCCAGGAGGGGCAGCAGGTCGTGATCAGGGGAAATCTTTCCGGATGCTGGGTGAAGATCTGGACAAACTCGCTGGCCTCTTCCATGATGGTGAGGTCGGCCCCGAAATTGGTGTCGAAGACGTAGTGGAAGCCCATTTCGCGCAGGGCGGTATACATCTTCGGAGCCACATTGTGGCCGGGCCGGAGGCCGAATTCCTCTCCCAGCGCGACTCGGACCGCGGGCGCTTCCTGCGCCACCAATACAAGGTTCGGATCATCCAAAGCGGCCCAAAGGTCGTCCGAATCGTCGTTCTCATAGATCGCCGCGACCGGGCAATAGGCCGAACACTGGCCGCATTTGACGCATTCGCTGTCTTCGAGCAGGCGGTCGAAAGTCGGGCCCACAAAGGTGTTGAACCCGCGTTCGGAGTTTTCCAGGGCGTGCACGTCCTGGACCTCGTTGCAGATGTAGACGCAGCGCCCGCATTGCACACAGTAGGACGAATCGAGGGTGATTGAGGGCGAGGATTCGTCCCTGGGCTTATAGGGACGGCGCACCTTGTTCACGTGCATGTGGCGGATGGCCAGTTCCTGCGCAAGGTCCTGCAGTTCGCAGCGCCCGTTCTTAACGCATTCGGGGCAGTTGTTGGGATGCTCGGAAAGTATGATCTCCAGAGCCGCGCGGCGAAGTTCGAGCAGCTTCCTGCCCGTGGTCTTGATCCGCATCCCTTCCTCGCAGGGGGTCGAACAGGCGCGCAGCGGCTTGCCGTTTATCTCCACCATGCAAACTCCGCAATTGCCAAAAGCGGGAAGGTCCTCATGATAGCAAAGTTGAGGCACTTTATAGCCCGCCTTGGTGCAGGCATGCAAAACTTTCGTGTCCTTGGCAACCTCTGTGGGCTTGCCGTTTACGTATACTGTGATCATATTTTCTCCAGGCTGCTGTGTTTTCCTTGAATAAGGCTCAATCTGTTTGAATGCCCCAATGTGTCAAGCGAAGATTTGCCCTCCCGGCCGCGCATCATCCCGGACCGTCAGTTATCCCGGCGCGAAAATTTTCCTCATCGGCTCCCATTATCATTACGCTATCAATACGGACTCACTACGGACTTTGTCCGTAATGAGTCCGTAATGACACCGTAATGATAAGGAGGGCGAAAGGGGTAATGTGCGTGTATGATGCTGCCAATCAGAGATTTAAAATCAGAATATGAACACAATACCTTTGATTGCCTGTATGTCATTACGCGGCAAAATCTTGATCCTACAGATGCCGGCAAAATCTTTTGGACCGTCAGGAGGGGTTCCAATTCCAGCGCTGCGTATTTGTTTGCAATGTGGAAGTTGTGGCACAGAAATATCTTGACTGAAATGTTCAAGCGGTGATAATTGGATTATTGGCTTGGGATATTAAAACAGGGCAATGAATCCCAGCGCAGACAGCAGCCGGCCTTGTGCCCTGAGGTCAAGCCAGATCATGAACAAGGGTTTGCAAAGATTGAAACCCGATTGCGGCAGCAGAACCATGCAACCCTGAGTTTCCAAACAGAGTGAGCGATGAAAACGGCAACCAGTCCTGCAATCAGATCAGCAGGGAGGAACCCCACGCGATGATCCGCTACCGGCCTCCCTTCATCCTGCACAACTTCGAGCGCGGTGTCCTCAGCGGCTCCCTGCAGGCCTTTGTGCTGATCTTCGACCTCGGCGATTTCACACAGATCACCAATGAGCTGCACAAAGCGGGAAAGCTCGGCGCGGAGGAACTGGCCCGGATGCTGGACAACCTGAGCCAGGGACCGCATCATTGGGTGGAAAGCAACGGCGGGTTCGCGATCCGCTTCACCGGAGACGGCTTTTGGGCGATATTCCCTGATCCTGAGCCGCTCAATGTGCTGGCCGCGGTGCTGGGGACTTGCGATCAATTCCGGAAACTGGGAGAATATGCCACCCCCTATGGCAGCTTCCGGATCAAGGCGCGCCAGTGCGTGGGTTTTGGCACATTGGATTGGCGTATCTTCGAGAATGACCTGCAAAATGAATACCTGTTCAGCGGCCGGGTGATGCAGGAATTGCTCAGGCTCAGCGAACTGAAGCAGGAACTGGTGTTCACCCAAGCGGCGGCCTGGAAGATCGGGAAAGACAATTTCGTCAGGCGGGGCAGGGGTTTTGAGCCCGACTGCGAGATCCCGAAAGTTCCCCCGCGCAGGCTGGAATACGATTTTGAGCCGCAAACAGCCCTGCGTTTCATGAACTCCCGTTTTCAAAACCTGCTCTCAGCCAATGAGATACGCATGGTGGCCTGTTGTTTCGCCAATCTGGAGGAGATCCCCCAGGACAGGTTGGAAGACTCTGTCGGCTTGTTGGAGCTTTTGGCGCTGACCTATGGCGGCTATGTGAACAATTTGAACACCTCCGAAAAAGGATTTCAGGCCGTCATCCTCTTCGGCATGCCGCGCAACGAGGGCAACACAGTGCAACGGGCCGGGCGCTTCGCGCTGATGATGGCGCAGGCGATACCGGGAATTTCCCTGGGAATGTCCTTTGGCGAGGTTTTTGCCGGATTTGTCGGCAACGAGGGGGTCGGCGAATACGCGGCCTGGGGCCGGCCAATGAACCTGGCCTCGCGTTTGGCTGAAAAAGCCCGGTCGGGCGAGATCCTCGTCGATGCAAGGCTGCAAAAGGAATTGGACAGGGAGTTCAGCTTTGAACAGGTCGGGAATCTGCGCCTGAAAGGATTCGGACAGCCAGTGCGCAGTTATCGCCTGGCAGCCAAGTTTGCAGAAAAAACCAAGGATCTTGACGGCAGATTTGTGGGCAGGATAATCGAAAAGAACCTTCTCAGCGGCTCCGTCATAGATTCACTGGCCAGCCGGAAGAGTTGCGTAATCTTCATCCATGGCGAAGCGGGGATCGGCAAGACCAGGCTGGCGCAGGAAGTGATGAAACTGATCCCGGATTCTTCCTGCCAGAAGTTCAGCCTGGCCTGCGACAGGATCCTGCCCCAGCCCTTGGAGCCTCTTAAACAATTGATCCGCCAGCATTTGGGCCTCAGTGTCACCGCGACCGGGGATGAAGCTGTCAGCCAATTCAGGTCAGCCTGGAATGCCTGGGCCAAGGGAAATCCGCGCCTGGCCGGCCTCGAAATCCTGATTGGGTCTTGGCTGGGGCTTTCCTGGCCGGGCTCGGCCCAGGAGTACCTTACGCCCCAAAACCGTCCCCAGCGCCTGCTGGAAGCCTGGCTGGCCTATTTGCGCGAATTGGCAGCCCCCAAACCAATATTGGCCTGGGTGGATGACGCGCAATGGATGGATCCGGAAACCGCCTGGTATTTTCAGGCGGTCGAAGAGGCCGGGATCAAAACCGTCTGTGTCCTGGCCACCATTCGCGACGAGGAAGGCATCTATGTCAAGGAAACGGACATGCTCCATTACAAGGACCTGCATCTCCACCTCAAACCTCTTTCTGAAGATGAGAGCAGGGAATTCTCCCAAGTCTTGCTGGGAATGTCGGACCTGCCGCCGGAAACCCTGGACAGGATAACGGATCAGGCTGCCGGCAATCCGTTTTTCATCGAACAATACATCACCTATCTGCAGGAAAACGGCAGGATCGGCGCTCACGGCGAGATACTCTCTGATGCTGGCTCCGCCGCTGTATTCGGCATCAACGACATCATCGCCAGCCGGATCGACAGGCTCACGGACAAGGTGCGCGAATGCGTGGAAAACGCCAGCGTTCTGGGCCATAAGTTCAACGTCCGCGTGCTGTCCCAAATGCTGAATTCCGATCCCCGCGAGCTGCTCGCCAACGGAACCCAAAACCAGATCTGGAAAGACCTGGACGAGGTTTTCTACATCTTTTCCCATATGCTGATCCAAGACGCGGTCTATAACAGGATGCTGAGCGGCAAACTGCAAAAGCTGCATCTGAGCGCGGCGGAGGCCATGGAAAGGGTCTATGAGCTGAACCTGGACGAGCACGCGGAAGAGATCGCGATGCACTTCGAAAAAGGCGGGGTTACGGACAAAGCGGCATTTTATCATGACAAAGCCGGAGATCATAACTGGGATAAGGGCAGTTTCGACCGAGCCGAAGCAAACTTCCGCTCCGCCATTCGCCTGGCCGCCCAAGCCCATGGCACAGATGGCATGGAATACGGTGAGATGGTCTTCCATCTGGCCTTGCTCTATCACTACCTCCTGCGGATGGAGGAGGCGGAACCCCTGTACAACGAGGTCATGGAACTCGCCACCCGCAAGCATGGCACGCGCAGCCTGGCTTTGAGCCCCTACATCAACAACCTGGGCAGGTTTTACAAGGACACCGGACGTTTTTCCGAAGGAGAAAAGCTGCTCAAGCGCTCTCTGGCGATGGAAAGGAAGCAGTCTCCAGGATCATCCAATGTCGCGGACCGGATCAACAACCTGGGCCACCTGTATGGCAAACAGAACAAGCTGGACAAGGCCGAAGCCATGTTCCGTGAGGCTTTGGAACTCATGGAACGGAGCTACGGCCAAAAACACTGGTTCATAGCGACCTGTGCGGGCAATTTGGGAAGCGTTTGCGCCCAGACGGGGAAACTTGAGGAAGCAGGGAACCTGCTCCACAAGGCGCTGAAGATCGCCCGCAGGCACTGGGGCCCGAAACACGCAGTGACGGCGATCTACCTGAGCAACCTGGGCAGCCTGTATCTCAAGCTAGAACGCTGGAAGGATGCAGAGAAGCATCTGCTCAAGGCCCTCCAGATCAACCAAAGGTTCTTTGGCAAGGGCGATTCCAGGACCCTGAACGTGGTCAAATCACTGCTGGAGCTATACGACCAGACCCAAAACACCGCCGCCGCGTCGATCTACCAAGATTGGCCCGGATTGGATACAAACCCTCCGGGATGAGATTCGCCTGGCGGCCCAGACAGCTGGAAAAAAATCCTGGACCTCCACAATCCCCCATCAGAAGCAAAATCCAGGCCTGCCAAAGGAAAGCAAAAGAGCAAAATTGCGAAATAATGCTTGACAAGATGGCGGGCTTCTTTAGTTTATACAACACAGACCCTACATAGAATGCCCTCCGAGTCCGTGGGGACACCACCCGGTGCTCCCCACGGTTTTTTTGTGCCGCTTTCTGGGATGTTAAACGCTGATAATGCCTGGGGTTAATACGCTGCCGGGGATGTCTTTGATTGTTAAGAATAATTAACTGGAAACCAGCTGTTTTTTCTTGCCACATTCCGGCTGTTCAGGTTATGGTCCCGGCATAGGTATCCATAAAATGAAATCCATGATATTCGTAATTGAGGACGAGGCCGATATCCTCGAACTGCTGCGGCTCAAGCTGGAAGCCGCGGAATACCGGACACGCTGTTTTTTAAGCGCGCGGCCGATGCTGGAACGCCTGGAGCGGGAAATCCCGGACCTGATCGTGCTGGACCTGATGCTGCCTGATATCGACGGCCTGGAAGTTTGCCGCCGGATCAAAGGCAATCCTGCCTGGGAGCGGATCCCGATCGTGATGCTCACGGCCCGGGTGGACATCGAGGATCGCGTGCGTGGCTTGGAATACGGCGCGGATGACTATGTCACCAAACCCTTCGACAGTTCCGAACTGCTGGCCCGGGTGAAGGCAGTGCTGCGCCGCAGCGGCTGGGAGAGCAGCAAAAACGTGCTGACCATCAACCCGGACTTCCGGCTCGATTTCAACAGCTATGAGGCCTTCATCAAAGGGAAAAGGATCGACCTCACCCTCACCGAGTTCAAGATCCTGCAGCTTCTCACCAAGCGCCCGGAATGGGTGTTCCGGCGGGACCAGATTCTCGATCACCTCTGGGGAAACGACAAGATCGTGATCGAACGCACCATTGACGTTCACATCCGCAACCTGCGCGAAAAGCTGGGCGAATTTGCCTCGATGATCAAGAACGTGCGCGGACTGGGCTACAAATTTTCCGCCGCTGCCAGGGAAGATCAAGAAAGTGGATAAACCCAGCCTCAACCGGCTGCTCTTCTTTTCCCAACTGCTGATCCTGGCGGTGCTGGCGATCCTGCTTACGCTCAAAACCCCATCCTGGCTGATCATTGCCGTGATGGCCGGGGTGGTCATGGCAGTCCTTTTAATGATCGGGAAAAACCTGTGCCGGCATTACGACATCATCTCCAAAGTGGCGCGCAGGATAGCCGGGGGCGATCACAGCCAGAGGATTCCCAGCCTGTCTTTGGACGAGTTTGACCTTCTGGGTCGGGAACTGAACGACATGTTGGGCAGCCTGGATTCCACCATCAGCCACCTGGCCGTGCACCGCGAGGAACTGCGCCTGGTGCTCAGTTCGATCGAAGACGTGCTGTGGTCCCAGGATTTCGAGGGTAGGCTGGAATGGGCGAACAAGCCGTTCCGCGAGCTTTTTCCGGCTTTCGATTCCCGCCGGGAGCAAAAGTTCTGGGAAGTCATCCGCGATCCCGGATTACTGGACCTGATCAGGTCAATGCAGGACCAGCCGGACCGCCAGGCGGCGGACATCCTGATCGGGGAGCACAGCTACATCCTTTCCTTCAGTCGCAATGACGAGGCCCGGCGTATGGTTTTTATCCTGCACAACATCGATCCCATCCAGCAAGCCTCCCAAATGAAAAAGGACTTCATCGTCAATCTGGCTCACGAACTGCGCACCCCACTCACCGCAATCAAAGGCTTCACCGAGGCCATGCAGGAAAGCCCGGGCACAGACCATTCCCGCTATCTGGCGATCATCCACAGCCACACCCAGCGCCTGATCCACCTCATCCGCGACCTCGAACAGCTTATCCGTCTGGAAAGCGTGGCAGAAATTGAAAACCGGGAGATCAGCCTAAAGACCTTCTTTGATAACATCCGCCTCATCTTGGAACCGGAGATCGCGGAAAAGGGGCTATATCTCAGGATCGAGCTTGATCCAGCGGTTCCTCGCCTGGTCTGCGATCCTTTCAAGTTTGAACAGGTCTTCATCAATCTGGCGCAAAATTCCCTCCGCTACACGGATTCAGGCGGGATCACGATCCGCAGCCAGGCTGGGGAAAACGGGGTTGTTTTTGAAGTGGTGGATACAGGCAAAGGCATTGCCAGAGAGCATTTGCCCAGGATATTTGAACGCTTCTACGTGGCGGACCCCTCCCGCAACAAGAGCCAGAGCGGCACCGGATTGGGCCTGGCCATAGTCAAGCACATAGTTTTGCTGCATCATGGCGAGATCAGCGTGGATAGCGACCTGGGGCGGGGAACCGTGTTCCGGCTGCTGCTGCCCCGGCTCAAACAAGCGGAATCGGCAACATGAACAAACCGGCCGGACTCCCTATTAACGGATCATGTCCCGAAAGCGAATCCCTTTCTCTGGATCAGATCCTGTCAGAGCATGGCAAACTGGCCCATGGCATAGCCAACCAGTATAAAAACCGGGGCGTTCCTCTCGAAGACCTGCGCCAGGAGGCGCTTTTGGGGCTGATCCAGGCTGCCCGCAGGTTCCAACCGGACAAGGGCGCGCAATTCTCCACCTATGCTGTCTGGTGGATCAAAAAACAGGTCTTGCTGGCCTTGCAAAAAGAGGCAGAGGCGTTTCATGACATTGGAACCCTCGCCCAAGAGGACCTCGAAGCCATGCCAGATCCGAATCCCGCTCCAGTACGGGATTCAGACCTGATATTGCCCGCAGGAATTCCTCCTCTGGAGCGCCAGATACTGATCCTCTCATGCCAGGATAAGCTCACCTTAAAGGAAATCTCCCAAGCCCTGCAGATACCCGTGGAGCGAGTTAAACAGCTGCGCGGCAAAGCTCTGCGCCGGCTTAAGCACACCCTCTGATCCCCAACTCAGCAAAGTTAACAATTCTTAACCCCAGCCTTATAAAATCCTAACATTTCCAGCGTATAACAGAGCAGACCTTAACAAGGAAACAGGAGTAAAACATGAAAAAACTGCTCATGCTAACAGTGCTGGGAATCCTGCTGCTGGCAGGCCTGACGGCACAGGAATTGAAAATTGCCGGGGAAATGTGGAACCGCTGGACAATGGAAAATGGAACCGCGCCAGACGGCAGCGACGCCACCCTCAAGAACTTCTTTTCGCTAGAACGCGGCTATCTCGGCCTGGAACCCAAATTCAGTGAAACCGTCAAAGGCCGCTTCACGGTTGACATCTTCAGCACCGACCTGATCAAGGACGGCGCCGGGCTCAAACTCAAATACGCCTATCTGGATTTTTCCCATTTGATCCCCGTGCCGGACCTGACCACGACTGTCGGATTGCAGAAAGTCTATTTCGGCACGATCTATGACTGGAACTACAAGCTGATCGGCAAGGCGCCCTCTGATGAATACAAGTTCGCCAATTCCGCCGATTACGGTATCACCCTGAATGGCTACATTCCCGGCGGCTGGGGTGAATACGCCCTGGGCATGTACAATGGCGAAGGCTATAAAGCTTACGGCATCAACCTCAAGGACAACATCGACCCCGCCCTGCTGGCCAACCTGCGCCTGACCCCGCTCGCCGGAATAACCATCGGTGGCTCGATCATGGCCAACAGCAGCGAGAGGGACCAGCTTCTGGCCGACGCCACGGACAATGCCAACCGCAACACCCAGATGCTGCTGGACGGCCTTCTGCGCGCGGCTTACGGCCCTGTGGACCTCTGGGTGGAATACCTTTCCAAAGATGTGAGCTATCCTCATGACAGCGGCAAAGACCATACGGCCAACGCCCTGATGGTCATGCCCAGCCTTAATCTCAAGAAGATCGCCGGTGCCGATATCGATTTGATCGGCCGCTACGACAGATATGACCCCACCGACAGCTCTGCCAACGAAAACATCCTCACAACACTTACCGGCGGAGTGAACTACAACTTCATGCACAACGCCAGCGCCGTGCCGGCCATGCAATTGCAACTGAACTATACCGCCAAAAGCAATAGCGTGAGCGAATCCGCGGATTCCACCACCCTGATGCTGCAGCTTAAATGGCGCTTTTCCAAAACCATCAAATAGGAGTAAACACCATGCATAATAAGATCATCGTCCTCATCCTCGCCCTTGTGCTGGGCATCCTGCCCCTTCTGGCGCAAAGAAACACCATCACCTGTTCTGGCTCCACCACCGTGCTGCCGATCGCCCAGGCCACCGCGGAAGCCTTCATGGACCTGAATCCAGACATCAACATCTCCATCCGCGGCGGCGGATCGGGCGTCGGGATCGCCGCCCTGCAAAACGGCACCGTGCAGATCGCCAATTCCAGCCGTCCCATGAAATCCAAGGAACTCACCCAGGCCAAGTCCAAAGGCATAAATCCCACGCCGTACGCGGTCGCCCTGGACGGCATCGCCATCATCGCGCACAGATCAAATCCCGTGAAGAACCTCACCGTTGCGCAGATCCGGGACATCTACACCGGCAAGATCAAGGACTGGAGCGCCGTGGGCGGGCCCAAGCTGCCAATAGTCGTGATATCCCGTGACGTGGCCTCCGGCACCTTCGAAGTGTTCAATGACAAGGCTCTCAACGGCGCCAAGGTCGATCCCTCCGCCCAGCTTCTGGCCTCCAACAACGCCATCGCGACCACGGTTGGCAGCACGCCAGGTGCCATCGGCTACGTGGGGCTCGGCTATCTGACCGACGAGGTCAAGACCCTCTCCGTGAACGGGACCGAAGCCAGCGAAAAGACCGTCAAGGACGGCAGCTACCAGCTTTCCCGCAAACTCTACATGTACACCAACGGCAAGGCCACCGGCAACGTCAACAAATACCTGGCCTTCATCCAATCTTCGGCCGGGCAGAAGATCGTCCAGGCCCAGGGCTTCATCACCCTGAATTAGTTTGAAAGCCATCAATTCAAGGACTGCAAGACACCCTCAGATAGCGGGAGCCCTGGCTCCCGCAGGAAGGGGAGGATATGAAAACACTTAAGGAAAGATCTTTCCAGGGAATCACTTACGTGGCCTCCCTGTTCACCATTGCGGCCATGTTGGGCATCATTTTCGGGATCTTCCGCGAGGGCCTGCCGCTCTTCAAAACGGTGAATCTATTCCAGTTCCTGTTCACGAACAACTGGTATCCCACCCACGCGGAACCGGAATTTGGGGCCTGGGCCCTGATCGCCGGATCGCTGTATGTTACCCTTGGAGCTTTGGTGATCGCGATTCCGCTGGGTTTGGGCAGCGCAATTTTCATCTCCGAGATCGCCAGCAGCGGCCTGCGCGAGATCGCCAAACCCGTGATCGAGCTATTGGCCGGTATCCCTTCCGTGGTCTACGGCCTTTTCGGCATGGCCTTTTTGGCCCCGCTGGTGCGGCAGTGGTTCAATCTGGACACCGGCCTGAACGTCTTCACGACCTCGATAATCCTGGGCGTGATGATCGTGCCCATCATCTGCAGCATGAGCGAGGACGCCCTTTCCAGCGTGCCCAAGAGCATCCGCGAAGCCTCCATGGCCCTGGGTGCCACGCGTTCCGAGACCATTTTCAAGGCCGTGGTACCCTATGCCAAAAGCGGCATCATTGGCAGCGTGCTGCTGGGTTTCGGACGCGCCATTGGGGAAACGATGGTGGTGCTGATGGTGGCTGGAGGCGCTGCCCGCATCCCGCGTTCCGTCTTTGATTCAGCGCGTCCGCTCACTTCCACCATTGCCGCGGAGATGGGTGAGACCGTGATGGGAGACCTGCACTACAGATCCCTATTCGCCCTGGCCATCCTGCTCTTTCTGATCACCTTCGTTTCCAACCTGGTCACCGAATTGGTGTTCCTTTCCAAGAGGCCCAAATGACCCGGCGCAAACTCACGAACCATCTGGCGACCGGCATTTTAGGCGGAATGCTGCTGCTCACGGCCCTCTTTCTGCTCTTGTTTTTAGTGCGCATTTTCTCCCAGGGATGGTCTGTCCTGAGCTGGGAATTCCTGTTCACGGCGCCCCGCGCGGCCATGACCAAAGGCGGTATCTGGCCCGCGCTGGTGGGAACCTTTCTGCTCACCGGCCTGGCCATGCTGGTGGCCTTGCCGCTGGGAGTTTTTACCGCGATCTGGCTCACCAATTATGGAAAGCCGCTCTGGCTGGTGCGCGTTCTGCGGGTCGCCATCAACACTTTGGCTGGGACGCCTTCGATCATTTTCGGGCTGTTCGGCATGGCGGTGTTCGTGAATTTAATGAACATGGACGTATCCCTGCTGGCCGGCGGGCTGACATTGGCGATCCTGGCCCTGCCGGTGATCATCAACAACACCGAAGAGGCCATCAGAAGCGTTCCGGTGGACTTTCGCGACGCCTCGCTGGCCCTGGGAGCCACGCCGCGGCAGACCATCACCCGGGTCCTGCTGCCCACCGCCTTGCCCAATATCCTCACCGGCGCGATCATCAGCATCGGCCGCGTCGCCGGGGAAACCGCACCCATCATGTTCACCGCGGCCACTTTTTACACTCGCCGCCTACCGCAGGGCCTTTCCGATGAAGTGATGGCCCTGCCCTATCATATTTACGCCCTCATGACCGAGGGAACCCATCCCAAGGCCCAGGTCCCGATCGCTTACGGGACCGCGCTGGTCCTGCTGATCCTGGTGCTGGTCATCAGCGCCGTCGCGATCCTGGTCCGGTCTTCAATCAGGAGAAAAAGACAATGGTAACCGCACAGATACAGACCTCAGACCTTAACCTCTGGTTCGGAAAGAACCACGTCCTGCACGATGTCAACCTGCCCGTCTACAGCAACCGGGTCACGGCCATGATCGGTCCCTCCGGCTGCGGGAAATCCACTCTGCTCCGCTGTTTCAACCGCATGAACGACCTCATCCCGCAAACCCGCATCGAAGGCCGCGTCACCCTCGGAGACGAGGATATCTACGCCCCCAAGACCGACGTCACCACCATCCGCGCCCGGGTGGGCATGGTTTTCCAAAAGCCCAATCCCTTTCCCAAAACGATCTTCAACAACGTGGCCTACGGCTTGCATATCCAGGGAAAGCACGCCAAAAGCGAGATCGTGGACCGCGTCGAGGAAAGCCTCAGAGCAGCCTGGCTTTGGGATGAGGTGAAGGACCGGCTGAACCATTCCGCCATGTGCCTTTCCGGCGGTCAGCAGCAAAGGCTCTGCATCGCGCGGGCCCTGGCGAACCGCCCCCAGGTCCTGCTTTTGGACGAGCCCACCTCAGCCCTCGATCCCCAGTCCACGGCCAAGATCGAGGAACTCTGCCTGGAACTGAAAAAAAGCGTGACAATTCTCATCGTCACCCACAATGTGGCCCAGGCAGGCCGGATTTCCGACCACACCGCGTTCATGTATCTGGGCGAACTGGTGGAGTTCGACAGCACGGAAAAGATGTTCACCGTCCCGGCGGACAAGCGCACCGAAGCATATCTGACCGGCGTTTTCGGTTGATCAAGGAGAAAAGATGCTACAGATGAAAATATTGGAATTAAAGCAATTGCTGATGTCCGAGGCTTCCCTCGTGGAAAAGATGGTCTGCATGTCCATCGACGGCCTCTACACCCGAAGCGAAAGCCTCCTGCGGGACGTTCTGGTCTTTGAGGAGAGGGTCAACCAGATCGAACTGGAACTGGAAAACAAATGCACCGCCGCCATCGCTCTCCATCAGCCGGAAGCCAAGGACCTGCGCCTGATCCTGATGATCTACAAGATCAACAACGACCTCGAGCGCCTCGGCGACCAGGCTGTCAACATAGCTGAAAGCGTCGGGCATCTGCTCGGCTATCCCGTGCTGGCCCAGCTGCCGGAACTGGCGGAGATGAAAAACTCCGTCCTCGCCATGCTCAGGAACAGCCTGGACGCCTTTGCCAGGGAGGATGTGGAGCAATCCCGCGCGGTCTGCGACGCGGACAACGTCGTGGATGACTTCAACCGCAGGATCTACCACCACTTGGTGGAACTGATCAAAGCCAGCCCGGAACTCACGGAGCGCTATCTCCACCTCCTGCGCATCGCCAAAAACCTCGAGCGTACCGGCGACCTCTCCACCAACATCGCTGAAAACACCATCTACCTGGCCATAGGCAAGGTCATCAAACACCACCAGGACGACGCTTGAGGTCCCTTTACCGATAGGAATCTGAGAGGGGTGGCCCCCCTTATCAATACGCTATCATTACGGACTCACTACGGACTTTGTCCGTAATGAGTCCGTATTGACACCGTATTGATAAGGAGGGCGACAGGAGTGTGGACGGTGTAAATCTATGGCTGGCTTGGAGATACCTCGATAGCGTGAGTA
This sequence comes from Candidatus Syntrophosphaera sp., assembly GCA_019429425.1. Lineage (NCBI taxonomy): Bacteria > Pseudomonadati > Candidatus Cloacimonadota > Cloacimonadia (SeqCode) > Cloacimonadales (SeqCode) > Cloacimonadaceae (SeqCode) > Candidatus Syntrophosphaera > Candidatus Syntrophosphaera sp. The sequence continues at coordinate 45,905 of JAHYIU010000002.1, read as the reverse complement.
TCGTTAATCACTATTGTATCTATGTCACTGTACAGCAGTGAAGTATATGGTTCTGGCCAGCGGGTGTGGTCAGGCTCTGGATGGGTTTTCCAATCCTACTTGGCAATCGGCCTGCCAAATTGAACCGGCTGAGATTGATCTACAGGTTGAGCAGCAGCAAACTGAGCACCAGCAGGGCCCAGAGCAGCATATCGCGCCGGGAGGCCTGCTTTTTCCAGAGCGCCAGGTCGCTGATGATGCTCAAAAGCACGATGGAAACGGCCACCAGGGGATAGGCGATGGCAGCCGGGACGCTATCCAGCCCCTTGAGGAAAAAGACGGTGGAATAGCGGTTGGGAATGCCCAAAGCCAGGCCCAGGAGGATGCTTTTGAGGGTGACGGGGATCCTGGCCAGCAGGATCGCGCCGAGGGTGAAGACGAAAGCGGAACTGAAGATGATGAACACAAAGGCTGGCTCAGCCCCGCTGCCCAGCTCCTTGTAGACCTTAAGGCTGGCGTCCGTGAGCCCGGAAATGAGGAACAGACCCAATATCCAGAGCAGGTTATGCAGTTCCCTGGGGTTGGCCTTGAGCCCGAAAGCGGCCAAACCCAGCCCGATCCCCAGAATGTTCCAGAGGCCCAGGCTTTCCCGGAAAACCGCCACCGCCAGAAGGATCGGGACGATCATGGCGATGCGCATCACGCCCACCGAAAGCGAGAGCCCGTTGACAACGATGGAGCGCTGGTAAACCCAGAAATTGGCCAGGAAGAAAGACCCGGTGAGGATCCCGAAGAGGATGTCGAAGGCCGGCAATCCTACCAGCCTTCCGGACGGCAGGCTGGCATAGCTGAAGATCCCCGCCATCAGGTAGTTACCCAAGAAGATGGGCAAAATGCTGATCCTTCCGCCGCGGTTGAAAACCATCAGCAGATTGGCGATCAGCACCGAACAGAGGACGCTCAGGACCAGGTTCAGCATCGGCGCGGGCTCATTTCAGGAGCAGCATCTTGCGGTTCTGGATCCGGTTTCCGCTTTCCAGGCGATAAAAGTAAACTCCGCTGCTGACGGGCTTGCCTTGCTCGTCGCGGCCGTCCCAGGCAACATTGTGAATTCCAAAGGCGAAGCCATCCCATGCTTTTACGAGCTGGCCGCGGTAGGAGTAGATCCGCAGTGAAGCCAGGCCGGGGCCTTCCACGCTGAAGGAGATAGTGGTGTTGGGGTTGAAGGGATTGGGATAGTTGCAGAGGGCCAAAGCCGGCTGCTGGGGGTCGTCGGAAGCGGCCAGGGAAAATTCAAACGCGGCTGGAACTGATTCTCCCGCAATATATTGGGCGATGACCTGGACGAAGTAGGTCTGGCCCCCCGCGAGGTCGTTCAGGATCCAGGATTCCATCCCCGTGCCGCCCTGAAATTCGCCGTCCAGCCAAACCTGGTAGTGTTCGAAGGGCGAAGTACTGCCCGGAGCGGGCGGGTCCCAGAGCAGCAAAACGTTGCTATTAGAGATATCCACGGCCAGGTTTTGGGGCGGATTGAGCACCGCGTCAGAATACATCAGGTTGCGCCAGAAGCTGAAAGTGCCGTCGTAATCGCCCAAAACGAGGTCGAGGTCTCCATCGTGGTCAAGGTCTGCCAGGGCCGGGGCGGCGTTTTGGTCGGTGGAAATGCCGGCAAAGAGGGTTGCGTCCAGAGTCCAGCCAAAAGCCCCGCGCAGATAGCATTGCAGGTTGCCGAACAGATTGCCGGCCAAGAGGTCCAGATCGCCGTCGCCATCGATGTCTCCCAGGGTCGGGGAGCAATCTGATCCGACGTCGATCGCGCCAAAATAGCCGCTCACCTCGTTCCAATCTGGAAGTTGGGGTGTGCCCTGGTTCTCGAAATAGCGCAGGTTTCCAGCCTCATTGCCCACCACCAGGTCCAGGTCCCCGTCTGAGTCCATGTCGATAAGGCGGGGTACGGACCAGCCTCCGAAACTGGCATTGGGCAGCATTCCGGTTTCTTCGTTGAAGCCAAAACCCGTGTTGCGGTGGAAATAGAGGTTTCCGCTGAGGTCGCCGATCACCGCGTCCGGCAGCCCGTCTCCGTTTAGGTCGCCGATGGCCACTGCGGCATAGATGGAATGGTCGATGCTGGAAAAATAGGCGCTGTTTTCGCTCCAGGCGGGAGCGTGGATGCTGCCGGTGTTTTCATAATATTTGATGTCGCCCATCTGGCTGCCGCTGATCAGGTCGAGGTCACCATCGCCATCAAAGTCATAAAAGACCGGAGAGCTAGCCCCGCCGACGTCAATGACTCCGCCGAACAGAGAGGTGTTGGCCTGCCAGACGGGGTTTGTGGCGGTACCTGTATTGACGTAATACTGCAGCGGTCCGGAGGCCGTGCCGAAAACAAGGTCAAAAAGGCCGTCGCCATTCAGGTCAACCAGGTCAGGAGAGTTCCAGTAGGTCTGCATGCCCAATCCGGAGAAGACTGCGGAGTTTGGCTGCCAGCTTCCGGCGGTGGGGGTGCCAATGTTTTCGAAATAGACGAAGCCATGGGAATCCCTGCCCGCGAGGATGTCCTGGTCCCCGTCGCCATCGAGGTCGCAAAACACAGGATAGGCGTAGAGTCCGACGTCGCCGATCGTCAGTACTGCGGATTGGCTGAACTGGGCGCTGGTGGGTGTTCCGATGTTGGTATAAAGCAGCAAGCCGCCATCCTCGCTGAGGCCCACGACCAGGTCCAGATCGCCGTCGCCGTCCACATCCGCCAGATCAGGCACGGGAATGGAGCCCACCGCCAGTCCGGAGAAGAAGCCCGGTTGTTGGACAAACACAGGCTCCGTGGGGCTTCCGGTGTTCAGGAAAAGATGCAGTCCGGTGTAGCCGCCGGTGATGAAGTCCAGGTCGCCATCCGCGTCGAGGTCAGCACAGACTCCCATTTCCGCGGCCAGTGAGGAGATTCCCGCGGCCAGGTCCGGGCCGGGCGCGAAGGCCGGAGAGCTTGCTGTGCCGGTGTTTTGGATGTATAGGGGCGAACGGTTGGTGTTGCCCAGGAAAAAGTCCAGGTCCCCGTCGCCATCGAGGTCGGCAAAGCGGGGCTGGGAAAAGGTGAGGCTGGGCACTCCGCTGGGATTGAAAACAGAATTGTCCTGTTCCCAAGGCTGGGAAGACAAAGCCGACAAGCACAGTAGAAAGATCGCGAGCACAGTGTATTTGTTCATAAGGGGTACTCCCATGGCCAAGAATCCATTGGGATAACTATATCCGGCCGCGGAATCTGTCAATAGCTATGTTCGTGGTCGTGATGAATGGTGAGCAAGGAATATGAGTATAACCGATTTTTTTCTTGACAACAGAATGAAGTTCAGGCAGAATGTTTTCGTGACTGAAAAAGTATCAGATCATGTTTCGGGGCTTTCTGTACAGGGAAATGACAAAGGGAGGCCAACATGAAAGGATGCGCTATTGCGGTATTGTTGTTTTGTATCTTTAGCCTGGGCGCGGAGAATGCCGCGTCCTCAGTTTCAGAACACCCCACTCAAGATGATCACTTCCTGTCAGTTAAATCACTGGAGGGGGAGATTCCAGCCGGCGCCGGCCCGGGCGGTGACCCCCAAAGGCTGGTCAATACCTGGGACGGCAGTTTCAACACCAGTTGGGATGTCGCTTCGAACTGGAGCTTGAATGAGATCCCCAATTCCTCGCATGACGTGGTGATACCGGCTTCTATGCCCCGCTATCCGGTGGTCAGCACAACTGCCTATTGCTATTCGCTCACCCTGAACAGCGGCTATAGCTCCAACCTAACCATCGAGGCCGGCAATCTCTGGGTCTACAACGATTTCAACAGCTATTCGAACCTGACCATGAACTCGTCCTCGGGCAACCTCTATGTCCTGGGCGCGCTGTCTTTCAGGTCACTATCCAGCGTCACGATGAACGCCAACGCCACCATCCGCGTGCATGGCAACCTGGAGTTCCAGAGCGGCTCGGCCGTGAACATGGGCAACGGGACCCTTTCCCTGGAGGGAAGCGGAACTGATTCCTGGATCTTCGTGTACCAGGCGGGGACCGTTTTGAACAATCTGCGCTCCGCGAAAAGCGCGCCCTATCTGGTCAATATCAGCAGTTATTCAAACAACGCTCTGACCATCAACGGCAGCTTGCAGGTATATCCTGGCAGCAAACTGATCCACGCCTATACCGGCAACACCTATTTGCAGGGCAACCTCGAGGTCCAAACCACCGGTTCCTTCCAACTGGCGGCAGGGACCCTGGTTTTTTCCGGCAACGCGAACGCCACCCTCAACACACCCAATTCCGGGGATTTTTTCAACCATCTGACCATCAACAAAGGCGGCGCCTACTCGGTCTCGCTGATCAGCCACATCAACGTACGCGGCAACCTCAGCATCCAATCCGGAACCTTGAACACCGTCCAGACGGTCGGCAGCCCGCCGATCTACCATTTCCACAACATCACCCTGGGCGGCAACTGGATGAATTACATCGGCCCGGCGGCTTTCATCGAGGGAACGGGCACCGGGACGGTGACCCTGAACGGCACGGGGACCCAGACCCTGAGCAGCGAAAATTTCTGCAACCTGGTGCTGAACATGCCCCAGGGTTTGATGAGCATCGGCGGGGCGACGGTCGCCTGCGCCAGCTACAATTGGATCTCCGGCGCTTATTCCGTACACGGAGGGACCTTCACGGTCAACGACCTGGTGAATCCCGGTATCTTTGGAACCATCCTCCTGTCTGCCGGGACGATTAACTATCATCAGGATACTGCCGCCGGCTCATACGTGGACCTGAACGCCTTTCTTGATATATCAGGCGGCACCTTCAATATCCATGGCGGCAACCAATATTCGGTATTCGGCCGTGGCGCGCCGGCAACCCTCTCTCTCAGCGGAAACGGAGTGCTGGATTTCAAGGACGTGGGCATCATCTTCACCACCAGCTATAGTTTCACCGACGTCATCGGTGGCGGCACCATCCGCACGGCGGAAAGGTTCATCGGCGACCGCAACGATTTCAATCCCTACGGAGGCACCATCGAGCTTTACGGCAGCGCCAGCTGCGAGTTCAGGCTGGCGGTGAACAGCAATTTCCACAACGTGACCATCAACAAAACCTCCGCCGCCAGCGTGATTACCGGCCAGGGCATCTTCGACATCAATGGCGACTTCCGCCTCCAGGGCGGCACCTTCATCGCCCCGCCGACCATGTTCGTGGCCGGGAACTGGACCAATCTGGCCGGCCCGGCGGCCTTTGGCGAAGGCTCGGGAACGGTCACCATCGACGGCAGCCTTACCCAGACCATGACCACGGAAACCTTCACCCACCTGGTCTTGAACAAGAGCGGGGGGACCATGATCATTCCCACGGGCGTTACCGTGCTCTGTAGCACCTATGATTGGACGGCGGGGGCCATCACCGTCTCCGGGGGTATTTTTGTGGCTTCGGACCTGATCGATCCTGGAATCTTTGGCACGATAACCCTCACCTCAGGCTTCATTGAATTTTTCCAGGATAGCGCTCAGCGAATCGACCTCCGGGGCAGCCTCACCATCTCCGGCGGCCAGTTCGTCGTTCACGGCGGTTCAGCCTCTGCCTCTTTCTCCTACATCGACGTGGCCACCCTGACCCTGTCCGGCGGCGGGGTGCTCGATTTTATGAACGTGGGGATCGTCATTCCCGCGGGTTACCAGTTCATTGCCAACATCTCCGGCGGCACCATCCGCACCGGGGGGAGCTTCTATGTGAATCGAAGCGACTTCAATCCCAGCGGCGGCACGGTCGAACTCTACGGCAGCGCGAACACCCAGGTGTCAAATGTCGACGGCAGCAGCTTTCACCACCTGACCGTGAACAAGGCAAGCTCGCTGCTGGCTGTTTCGGGAAACGGGCCGGTCCATGTCACCGGGAATCTCACCCTTCAATCCGGAAACTTCTACACTTCATCGCTCTTGAACCTGCAAAACGGGGGGAACACGACGATCAATTCGAACTCCTCCCTGCGCCTGGATAATGGCTCAATGATCAGCACAGGCAATGTGGCCATCAACAATGGCGGTTCGCTGTATCTGGAATACAACGCCTCGCTTGCCCTGGGGGCGGGAAAGAGCCTGGCCGTCAACAACGGAGGTCTCCTCAATGCTTTCGGGGATCAGGCCAATCAGCCGCTCATTACCTGCCTCAGCCCTTCCGGGCACTATGGTTTGAACATTGAATCCGGGGCCATGATCTCCGCGCGGCGTTCGGTATTTGAGCTCATGGATGCCTGGGGCCTCAATATCAAGAACGGCGCCTTGGTGGACCCCAGCCAGGCATTGGACTATTGCACTTTCCGCAACGGCGCCCCGGGCGGGACCCTGCTTACCGTCAATAGCAGCCAGGCTTTCCCTGTCACCGGGGCCATTTTCCCCGCCAATACCTGGGGTGGAGCCCACAACGTTTCCAAGACCGTCAACCAGGGCAGCATCACCTTCGTTGATTATGCTTGCGAGTTCAGCGGCCCGGCTTATGAGAACGATCCCTATAACCGGATTCACTGGGTTGGGGCAGGATCTCCGATCACGGACCTGAGCATCACCCATATCCCGGCGACCAACCGGATCCAACTGGATTGGATCAGCTCCGTGGCCGCCTCCAGCTACAAGATCTATCGTGCGGCCAGCCCCGATGGAGTTTTTACCGAGGTCGGCACTTCGGCCACCACCAGCTGGTCCGAACCGGTCCCCGGCGCGTTGTATTTCTACCGCGTGACCGCCGTCCTGCCCTGAAGTCCCGATAGTGCGGGGATCAGCCAGATCGGCCACACAGCGCGGAGGACAAGGTATAACTAAGATAAGATTTAATGAGGAGAACTAATGAAAGCGTTTTTAACTCTGTTTCTACTGGTATCAATCGCCGCGGTCAGCGCTCAACTGGGGACTGGCGAACCTTTCCGGGTCACCAACACCTGGGACGGAAGTCACGGAACCGACTGGAACACGGCGGCCAACTGGAGCCAAAACCACGTTCCCCTGAGTTCGGAGGACGTTGTGATCCCCAATGGCCTGACCAACTATCCTGTGGTGACCGGTACCGCGAACTGCTATTCCCTGACCCTCAACAGCGGGATCCGGCCAGAAGTGGCAATTGGCGCGGGTACCCTGACCGTGGGCACCAATTTTACCTGCAACGCCAGACTCACGATGACCTCCACTTCGAGCGTGCTGAACGTCCAGGGCTCGCTGTATTTCCAACCCCTCTCGAGCACCAACATCACCGCGGACGGAAACATCAACGTAAACTTCGATGTTGAGTTCAACAGCAGCGGCGTTAGCATGAGTTTGGGCACCCTGACGATTACCGGGAGCACAAACTATTCAGATCTAGATGTCTACACGGCCTGCGCGATCAACAACCTGACGATCGCCAAAAACAGCAACTACGCCTCCATAAGCACTAGTTCGACCGCGCCCCTGACCATCAACGGTTCCCTGAGAGTTATATCCGGAAGCATTCTTTACCACCCTTTTACAGGAAACACTTACCTCAAAGGGGACCTGAGGGTTTTTGACAACGCCTACTTGTATTGTACTTGGGGAACCCTGATCATGGACGGCAACATCAATTCCGTGATGTTCATGCCTGACAACGGAAGCTACTTGAAAAACCTGACCATAAACAAAGGCAGCGGATACAGCGCGACCCTCAACAGCGACATCCTGGTCAAGGGCAATCTGACCATCCAGTCCGGCTTGCTGAATACGGTACAGGTGACGACGGTGCCGCCGGCGACCTACAATCATAACATCACCCTTTGGGGCGACTGGACCAACAACGTCGGCCCTGCCGCCTTCATTGAAGGCTCGGGAAGGGTGATTTTGGCTGGCCCCAACTATCAGGCGATAAATGCTGAGACCTTTGCCACGCTGGAGCTTAACAAAAGCGACATCCAGTATCCCGCAGCCATCGCGTACGCGCAGAACGTGACTTGCGCCAGTTTTGATTGGACGGCCGGAGAATATCGGGTTGCAGGGACTTTCACGGCCTACGACCTGGCGGATCCGGGAATCTACGGCACGATAAGGGTAAATGGCGGGACCATCAATTTTTATCAGGACACCGCGACCGGTTCCTATGTGGATCTGAACGCCAATCTGACCTTTACGAACGGCGGGACCTTCAACATCCATGGCGGAAATGGCCCCAGCGTTTTTGGGCGGGGCGCCCCGGCAACCTTGACCCTGCAAGGATCGGGGGTCCTGGATTTCAAGGACGTCGGCATCATCTTCACCACCAGTTACACCTTCAACGACAACATCAGCGGCGGGACCATCCGCACGGCCGAAAGGTTCATCGGCGACCGCAACGATTTCAATCCCAGCGGCGGCACGGTCGAGCTTTACGGAAGCGCCAGCTGCGAGTTCAGGCTGGCGGTGAACAGCAATTTCCACAACGTGACCATCAACAAAACCTCAGCTGCGAGCGTGATAACGGGACAGGGTACCTTCGACATCAATGGCGAATTCCGCCTCGCAGGTGGCACCTTCATCGCCCCGCCGACAATGTATGTGGCCGGGAACTGGACCAATCTGGTTGGCCCGGCGGCATTCACGGAAGGGACGCGGACGGTCACTTTCGACGGCAACAGCAACCAGACCCTGACCACAGAGACCTTCCACAACCTGGTCCTGAACAAAAGCTGGGGTACGGTTACCATACCCAGCGGGGTCAATGTGAACTGCAGCAGCTACCGATGGATCGCCGGTTCCTACGCCGTTTCCGGCGGCAGCTTCACCGCCCTGGACCTCTACGACCCGGGAATTTACGGCACCATAACCCTCAGTTCAGGTACTGTCAATTACTACCAGGACAGCGGCCAGCAGATCAATTTGCGGTCAAATCTCACCATCGGCAGCGGCGGCATCTTCAATGTCCATGGCGGTCTCGGCTCTTCCAGCTTCACCAATGACAGCAATCCGACCCTGAACCTCAGCGGTACGGGCGTCCTCGATTTCAAGGACGTGGGAATCTATATCGGGCCGAATTTCACTTTCAATGACAACATTAGCGGCGGGACCCTCCGCACCTCCGGCTACTTCATTGTTCAGCGTCCCGATTTCAATCCCAGTGGCGGTACGATCGAGCTCTGTGGCAATTCCAGCTCGGTCCTGGAGGGGACAGTGGGCAGCACCTTCAACAATGTCACCATCAACCTGGCGACCTCGAATCTGGCGGTGAGCATTGTCGGGACGGTAAACATAACCTCGCTTTCCTCCTCGACCCTCAAACTCCAGAATGGCAGATTCTACCTCTGGTCGGATAATTTTCTCACCTGTAACAAACTGGATGTGGATACCGGCGGATACACTGTCCACGGCGGCACTTTCACCGCCAATGACCTTGTTGATCCCGGTATCTATGGAGATATCAACCTTGTGTCCGGTATCATCAATCTCCACCAGGACACCAGTATTGGATCCAATATCCACATATACGGCGTGATAACCATAACCGGGGGCACCTTCAACGTCCATGGCGGAGCCGCCGATTGCCAACTCAACCCCACGGACGGATCCCAACTGTCAATGAGTTACGGTACTCTGGATTTCAAGAATCGCGGCTTCGAGGTGGTCGCGGACCGGCCCTTCAACGGTACGATTGTTTCCTGCTATCTTCGTACCGCCGGCAGTGTGCGGATCTACCGCAGTGATTTCCACATGGGCGGGCATCTGGTACTGTATGGCAGCCTGCAGACCGCTTTGCTGGGTACGGCCAACAGTACCCTGACCAACCTAACCATCAATAAAACTTCCTCCACTTACTATGTCACTATAGAGGGGCAGCTGGCCTTGATCGCTGATCTATACTTGCAAAGCGGCAGTGTTATCGCCCCGCCGATGATGTACGTGGGTGGAGACTGGACCAGGGATCCCAGCACGGTATTCAATCCCTCGTCGGGAACGGTGCACTTTACCAGAAACAACGGAACACAAACGATCTCCGGCACGAACGGCTTCCATAACCTTGTCGATGCCCACACCGGTGACGGCCTGTCCTTTCAGGGTACCACCACCGTCACTGGGACCCTGACTGTCGGCAACCGAGTGGATTTCCATGCTCCCGCGACTCTGCAAACGGTCCTCAACCAAAACTCCGCCGGGGTCCTGAACTTCCATGGCAGCCATACATCCACGATCGCCTCCTACACCGACGGCGGCGTTATCGGTTCCTATGATTCCGGAAACCACGTCATCGTCTCCGATCTCTACCAGTCGAGCCTTTGGGGTGGCTATACCGCCGACGCGGGTTTTCTTGAGATCCATCAGGACACCGGCTATTACAGCGGCCTCAATATCAATGGGTCGGTGACCATTACCAACGGCGGGATCTTGGAACTCCATGGCGGGAGTTACGACTGCGTCATCGGTTCTAGCGGCACCACTTTCAGCATGGACAGCGGCCAGTTCAGCGTCGTGGACAGGGGCATCGGATTTCTCGGCAACTCCGATGCAATGGTCAATGTGTCCGGCGGCCTGATCCGCTGCAATGGCGATTTTCAGGATACTTACGGGCAATTCCAGCCTACCGGGGGAACGGTCGAACTCACCGGTACGGGCAATAACACCGTCTTAGTGTATCACCCCGGCCGCTTCAGTTCCCTGCTGATCAACAAGGCCGTGACCAGGGATCCAGGCGGCGGCAACAGAAACAGCAATCTGCTGATCTACGGCTTCCGGGTCTATGGCAATTTCACCATCCAGTCGGCCAACACGGTTACCGTGTTGGGATCGGTCCAAGTCCTGGATGGATACACTGCCACGCTCAATGCCGGCACTCTCAGCCTCAACCATGGCACTCTCGAATGCACGGGGGCCTTGATCGTCAACTCCGCTCTGGTAATGGACAGCGCGTCCCTGATCAAACTGGCTCACGAGGGCATCCTCCGGGTCAATGCCGGCGGATATCTGGAAAGCGTGGGCAGCGCCGGGGATCCAGCCCGGATCAGCAACAACGGCCAGGGCTATTACTCCCTTGAGATCGAAAACGGCGGGACCATCGCCGCGGCCCACACCATCTTTGAATTTATGGATTCCAACGGAGTGAACGTCAAACCCGGGGCCAGCGTCGATGGCACCCACAGCTTCAACAACTGCACCTTCCGCCAGGGAGGAAGTGGCGGCATGCTTCTGACCCTGAACAACAACCAAAACCTGACCGTAACCGGGGCGAATTTCCCCACCAACACCTGGAGCGGGGCCTATAACGTCAGCAAGATCGTGGATGACGGTTTTGTCCAATTCCTGGACTGGAGCGGCGATTTCGGCGGATCGGTCTTTGAACAGGACGATTACGGCATGATCCATTGGGAAGGGGAAGCAGGGTCTCCGATCACCGATGTTTCAGGATCATACCAGATCACGGGCGGCTTGTTCGTGCTCACCTGGTCCTGTTCCCTGCCCGCGGTGGAATACAGGATCTACCGCAGCACTGATCCTCTGGGGCCCTTTGTGCTGGTTAGCACCAGCGCCACGACCTCCTGGTCCGAACCGGTCAGCGGAGATTTCCACTTCTACCGGGTGACCGCCGTCCTGCCCTGAATATCGGCTAAACTATCATAAGATACCAGATCTGGAGGTAGAAAATGCTCAGAAAGATGGTGCCGCTGCTAGCCATACTGTCTATGGCGAGTTTGAACGCCTATGAGATCGGCCAGTTGAACCGCAGCTATATAGATCCCAGCCGGGACAACCGGCAGATCGGCGCGGTTGTCTATTATCCACTGGAAAGCCAGGCCGGAAAAGAAGACCGGGCGATCTTCCCGCTGATGGTCTTCGGGCATGGCTGGATCATGCCGGTTTCCCTGTATTCGGCACTCTGGCAGGAATTTGTTCCCTACGGCTGGATCATGGCCTTCCCGACAACGGAAAGCGGGCTATTTCCCAACCACCTGGATTTCGCGCTGGACCTGGAGTTTGTGCTGCAAAGCGTGCAGGCGGAGAACTGGCAGGACGGCTCTGAACTATACGGCATTGTGGCTCCCTTTGCGGTGCTGACGGGCCATTCCATGGGCGGCGGGGCCAGCGTATTGGCCGCCTCCAACACCAGCGCCTCGGCCCTGGTCACTCTCGCTGCCGCGAACACCGATCCCTCCGCCATCAGCGCGGCCGCCCAGGTTTTTATTCCGTCTCTGACGCTGTCCGGATCCAGCGACACCATCACCCCGCCCGCTCAACACCAGATGCCCATCTTTGAAAACCTCGCCTCCAGCTATAAAAGCTACGTTTCCTTCAACGGGGTGGGGCATCTGAACATCTATGGCAACACCCTCGTTTTCTCCGTTATCCTGTCCTGGCTCGAGTACGCGCAAAGCGGGGATCTTTCCGTCCTGGACTCCTTTTACAGCCTGCTGGAACAGAACGCAAACGCCTTGGAATACATGCACAGCGGCTACCCGTCGCTGGCCGCGGAGGAGCAGGAAAACGCTCCGCACCTACCCCGGCTGGCGATCTGGCCCAATCCCTGCAATCCTTCCGCCCTTCTCAGCTACAGCCTGGCCAGGGATTCCGAGGTCTGGCTGGATATCTATGACCTGCGGGGCCGCAAAGTGCGGTCTCTATTCCAGGGAGTCCAACTCCGGGGCAACCATTCCCAGATCTTTGACGGCCGGAATGAGGACGATTCCCATTTGGCCGCGGGTATCTATCTGGCCCGCCTGCGCCACGCGGATGGTGAGACCTGGGGCCGGCTGAGCCTGCTAAAGTAGTAGTCGGGCCAAAGTAAAGAAATTGACACGCAGACGAGTATAGTCAATCTTTGAACTACGTTGGGGAATTAGTTCCCGAAGGAGTCAAGATGTTTGTACAACACAAGCTCAGACCCGGAGGAGAGGATTGGCCCGGCCGAAATTTCCGCCTTTGGGGAACATTGCTGCCGGCTTTGCTATCGACCCTCTTCCTAATAAGCGCATGTGACGACCCTGTGAGCACATATCCCGAGGTCACCCGGGCGGAAAAACTTCCCTCGGACATCATCAAACGCACCCCCGAGACCGACCAGCATCCGCCCATCCTGCATTCGGGCGAATTTCTGGATCCAGTTCCCCTGGGCGCTGGTATCAACACTTCCGGGGCTGAGGATTCACCCTTCATCCTGCCCGACGGCAACACACTTTATTTCTTCTTTACTCCGGATGTCCGCGTCCCACCCGAATCCCAGATCATCGACGATGTTTCCGGGGTTTGGGTATCCCACAGGGTCGAAGACATCTGGACCGAAGCGGAGAGGGTCTGGCTGCAGGAGCCGGGCAAACTTGCTTTGGATGGCGCGGTGGCCATTCAGGACCAGGAAATGTGGTTTGCCTCGGCCCGCGAAGGCTACACCGGGGTCAATATGTTCACCGCGGAACTGATCGCCGGGAATTGGCGCAACTGGACCTATTGCGGCAACCGCCTGATGCATGAGATCCAGATCGGCGAGGTCCACATCCACGGGGACGACCTCTATTTCCATTCCCATAGGGAGGGCGGCCAGGGTGGCAGCGATATCTGGCTGACCTCCAGAAGCGGATTGCTCTGGTCCGACCCGGAAAACGTCACGGCTGTAAACACGACCGGAGATGAGGGATTTCCCTTCATCTCACAGGACGGCAGCGAAATGTGGTTTTCCAGAACCTACATGGGCACTCCGGCGATCTTCCGCTCCCAAAAAAGCGGCGGGGAGTGGGGCCAGCCGGAGCTGATCATTTCCCAATTCGCGGGCGAACCGACCCTGGACGCGGAGGGAAACCTCTATTTCGTGCACCACTTCTTTGAAAACAACGTCATGATCGAAGCCGACATCTATGTGGCTCCCCGGGTGGGTAAAAGCATAGAATAGAGGAGATCGCTAACAGTATCGCGTTTTGACGTTTTGGATGTTACCTGTCATCACAAACTCGGTCCGGCCCTGTTCCACAAGTAAAACTCAGGCTCACCAAAAGCATAAAATACCGATACATAGAGAATTGAGCTGATTTCTGGAACGTCCTATCATGCTTGCCAGATCGTTTTTTCTTGACAAGATATTCAAGGTTCACTAATGTTGAATTCGATATCAGATCAAAGGAGATGATCATGAAAGCAGCATTTTTTGTGGTTTTACTAATCGCCGCCGGAGCGCTGGCCGGCACAGTCCACATCGTCAACAACACACCCGACACCGATCCCGATTTCACCACCCTTTCGGCTGCCTACACAGCCGCCGCGCCGGGCGACACCCTCTATATCTGCGGTTCGCTCACCAGCTATGGGGACCTGAACCTGCAAAAGCAATTGACCCTGATAGGGGCGGGTTACTTCCTCACCGAGAATCCCTTTACGCAGGCCAATCCCCATTCCTCCAAGCTGAATACGCTTCAATTCAGCAGCGGCTCTGCTGGCTCCCTGGCCTCAGGTTTGCAGGCGAACAGAATGTATGTCAATGCCAGCAACATCACTCTCAAGCGCAATTTCGTGAATATGACCAGCTATGACGATGCCATCTACATCAATACCGGCGCTTCGAACGTCGCGGTAGTGCAGAACTACGTGTCCCGGGCGGGTGTTTCGTACACCACCAGATGCCTCAATGCCGTCGGCAACAATTACTCCCTGTATATCGCCAACAATTTCTTCGTTGTCGATGGCAGCGCAAACCTGAACTTAGCCACGACCTCCTTTGCCACCATCGAGCACAATGTTTTCCACGCTGTGGGCGGCAATGGAAATGTAACCATCTACAACAGCATCTTCCAAAACAACATCATGCGCAGCGGGAACTTCACCGCCAACGCGACCAACACGGTGCTCAACAATATCGGCAACGCCACCCAGTTTGGCACGGCCAACGGAAATCAGAGCAACGTGGACATGGCCACGGTCTTCACATTGAGCGGCTCCACGGACGGGATGTACATGCTGCTGCCAGGTTCCCCAGCCATCGGTGCGGGCGTGGGCGGCGCGGATTGCGGAATGTATGGCGGCCCGGCTCCCTACGTGCTTTCCGGAATGCCGGAAGGGATCCCCTCGATCTATGAATTCACTGCTCCTGCCTCCGGATTCACCCTGCCGGCGCTGATCAAGGCCCACGCCCACTAAAAGGGGGTGCGGATATGAGAAGCGGCAGGATAATTCTGCTCACGGCCCTGGGCTTGGTCTGGCTGGGATTGGCTCTGGCCCTGAGCCCTGTGGCCCTGATGCAATACTATTGGAACGCGGGGGATTGGGACGGCGCGGCTGAGCTTCCTTTCACCCCCGGGGAAGACGTCATCCACCAAGCCGTGCTGGATGCTTCAGGACTGGAAGCGGGCCTGAACCATCTCCACTTCCGGGCGCGAAACGCTGACGGGACCTGGAGCCTGCCCCAGCACCGGGCTTTTTTCAGGAGTTCCGGGGAGCCCCTTCCCAGCCTGGTGGAGGAGCTGGAATGGTGGCTGGATACCGATCCTGGCCCCGGGAACGCCAATTCAGTGTCTGTTGCTGCTGGAACCGACGTCCAGCAACTGGTCCAGATGGCCACCCAGGGCGCGGCTTTGGGCTTGCACCGCTTCGGGGTCCGGGCCCGCAACCAGGCCGGAAACTGGAGCCTGCCCATCCACAAACTGGTTTTTGCCACCGGCAATGCCCCACTTGCGGAAGTGGTTTCCGCGGAATGGTGGCTGGATGAGGATCCCGGCGAGGGAGGGGGCCAATTCATCGAACTGGCCGACGGCGCGGACGTCCAGCAGGCGATCGTTCTGGCCCTGGGGGATTCGCCTCTGGGCTTTCACCACCTGGGCATCAGGGTGAAGAACTCCGCCGGAAACTGGGGCCAGCCTCTGTGGCTCACGGTCTTCAAGCCCGGCTATCCCGATATTGCCGATATCCAGAGCATCACCTGGTATTTCACCGGCCCCGAGGTGGATGAATCGAGCTCATATCAGTTGCCGGGCATGACGCCGGGCCAGGACGTCCAGGCCGACCACGCCATCCCGCTCACCCATCTGGTGCAAGGCGAGACCTACTTTCTCCACGTCTACGCGATCTCCACCCGCGGCCAGAGAAGCCTGGAACAGGTGTTGAAATTCACCGTTGACTGGATCCCCGATCCGCAGGCCAGCATCGATGGAGTGAATCTGCTCCTCGCCTGGGACCAGATCATCGGCGCCGCTTCCTATCGGGTGTTGGCAGCGGATGATCCGGCCGGGCCTTATGCCTTGTTGGGAATCACGACCAATCCGCTCTGGACGGAAACTGTCCTGAACAAACGCTTTTTCCGGGTGGTGGCTGTCAGCCAGTAGAATAACGGGATACGGTCCAAAGCCGGCGCAGCGCCTCAGCCCCAGTATTTGCGGTCCAGGGTGCGGTATTGGATGGCTTCGGAGATGTGGTCGCTGCTGATGTCGGCCAGGCCTTCCAGGTCGGCGATGGTGCGCGAGACCTTCAGGATCCGGTCAAAGACGCGGGCGGAATAGCCCAGCTTGTCGATAGCGTTTTGCATCAGGGCCTGAATGGCATCATCCATCTGGCAGTATTTGCGCAGGAGTTTACTGCTCATCTGGGCATTACAGAAGATCCCCTCCGTGGCATAGCGTTCGCGCTGGATGGAACGGGCTTTGTTGACCCGGGCCCGGATATCCGCAGACCGATCTCCCGAAGGCAGCGCAGCAAGGTCTGAATAGCTGACCGCAGGGACCTCCACATGGATGTCGATACGGTCCAGCAGCGGCCCGGAAACCCGTCCCCGATAGCGCTGGATAGCGCCGAACTCGCAGGTGCAGGGATGGTTGGGTATGTTGGAGCCGAAATAGCCGCAGGGGCAGGGATTCATCGAGGCGATGAGCATGAATTCCGCGGGAAAGGTGAGGCTGGTGGCAGTCCGGGAGATCGTGACGACCCCGTCTTCCAGGGGCTGGCGCATCACTTCCAAAACGTCACGTTTGAACTCAGGCAGCTCATCCAGGAACAAAACTCCGCTGTGGGCCAGGGAAACTTCGCCGGGACGTGGAAAGGCCCCACCTCCCACCAATGCGTTATTTGAAATCGTGTGGTGAGGGCTGCGGAACGGCCTGGTGGTCAGGATCCCATTGCGGAAATGCTTGGAGTAGCCGGCCACGGAGTGGATCTTGGTGGCCTCCAAAGCCTCGTCCAGAGAGAGTTCTGGCAGTATGGTGGGCACCCGGCGGGCCAGCATTGTCTTGCCGCTGCCGGGAGGCCCGATCATCAGCAGGTTGTGGCCTCCGGCCGCGGAAACTTCCAGAGCCCGTTTGACCTGATATTGGCCCTTTACGTCGTGCATGTCGACCGGGAAATCATTGAGCACGGAAAAGATCTTGTCCCGGTCCACCTTGGCCGGATCGATCTGGTTCTCGCCGCGCAGGTAGAGGACCGCCTCGCGCAAGGAGGTGACTGGAATGACCTTCAAACCTTCAATGATGGCGGCTTCCTCGGCGTTTTCAGCCGGGAGGATCAGCGCGTCCATCCCATCGCGTTTGGCAGCCAAAGCGATGGGCAGAACCCCTTTCACCGGGCGCAAGTTGCCGTCCAGAGAGAGTTCGCCGATGATGGCCGTTTTGGTGAGGTATTCCACAGGCAGCTGTTTGATGCATTGGAGCACGGAGATGGCGATGGGCAGGTCGAGCGCGGCGCTGTCCTTCTTGATGTCCGCGGGGGCCAGGTTGATCGTGAAACGGCGCACCGCGGCGTCGAAGCCGGAGTTGCGCAGCGCGGCGAAAATGCGGTCCTGGCTTTCCTTGACCGCGCTGGAAGCCATGCCGACGATGTTGACCGCAAAGACCTGGGAGGTGCCGTCGCACTCCACGGTAAGCTGCTGGCCGTCGATCCCGATCGTGGTGTAAGTTCTGACGATGCCGACCATTCTGTTCTCCTCTGCTGATTCATTTCACGGATACTGGACTGGCAGGAAGATCCTGTCTCCAAACAAATGAATGCATCCGTCGCATTATGTCAATTGAATTTTGCTTCCGGATTCTCATTCCCCAGCCCGCAAGCAAGGCTGCTAGCCATTTTACGTTTGATCCGCCCTCTTTTCACCCTGGCTATCACTTGCCTATCCACTGTCTATCACTTGTCTATTATAGACAAGTGATAGACAGTGGATAGGCAAGTGATAAACGCCGTCAAGGGAGGGCGGAGGCTGAGATTTCAAATCGGATTCCCAATCTGGCTCCATGGAGGCTTGATTTTGAAGCCAGGATGACCGCCCCTATTTGAGAAGGAGCATCTTGCGGCTGATGGACTCGGAACCGGAGCTCAGCCTGCAGAAATAGATTCCGCTGGCCTGGTTCCGCGCGTCCCATTCCAGGGCGTGGTGTCCGGCTTGTTTGAATTCGTCGGCCAGAGTGGCAACTTTCCTGCCCCGGAGGTCGAAGATTTCCAGCCTGACCCGCCCCGGCCGGGAAAGGTCAAAACTGATGCTGGTGCTGGGATTGAAGGGGTTGGGGAAATTCTGGTTCAATTCAAGCGGGACCGGGCCTGCAACCTGGTCCTGGATTGGGGAGCCTCCGCCGGCCGGAACGAAGGTGAAAGCGGTTAGGATTGCCTCCTGGTCTGCGTTTGGAGGAGAGCCCACATACCAGAGGTTGAGGTGCACGCGGGGCTGCTCGGGACGGGGAATGTGCGGCCCGGTGTAGTTCCAGGCATAGATCAGGTTGGCCGGGGATTCGTCCTGGGGCCCACCCAACCAGCTGCGGAATTCAACCCTGTCGCTCAGCCAGTTGAAGGCATGGCTGGCGAGCTGTTCCGCTCCCAAAACCGCGTCAAAGCGGGCCATGTTTCCCGGCCAGTCCCAAGGTTGGGCGACGAACTGGCCGATCTGGTTGCCCGGCGTTCCCCAGCGGCTGAATTCGACATCGATCTCGTTGTAGGGATTCCACCAAACATTGTCCTGATCATAGCAAGGGCCATATTGCCAGAGGAAGAGGCCGAGTACGGCTCGCTCGTTAAGTTGGCCCAGGGAACCGAGGGTGGTGAAGACGTAATCGCCGTAGCCGAGGGTGTCGAACAGCGTTACTTCCGTGCTGTACCAGACTCCGGCGATCTGTTTGATTGTCAGATGGAGGCGGTCTGCGCTATCCACCCAAACGCTGGAGGGCAGATGGCTGAAATTGTTGGGGCCGGGACCGTACCAGCCTGAACCTTTTACCCGCCAGGTCCGGTTGGAAAATTCCAGGCTGCGCCCGCTGGGAAAGTCGTTCCATTGCATGTCGTCGATGGTGGGGAAAGCGGTGCTGTAACAGGTGATCTGGTCAAACAAGACCTCTGGGGGCGGATCGTTCTGGGCCTGAAGAGCACCAAGCAGAAGATGGATCGCTGCAGTTCCGGCCGGGGCGGGCGAACTGAGCAGATCGAAGCTTGCGTAGACTCCCGCGGGAGACGCTGCGTCGGCAACGGTGAAGCTGTCATAGTCGATCAGCTCGCCTCCGGCGTTTCGCCATTCCACATTGACCAGCGCGAAGGAATCTTCGCTGAGGGGCGAATCGATCGTGTTCAGAACGTATCCCCGGACATGCCACTCTTCGCCTGGGGCACAATCCAGCCTTTGCCAAAAACCAGATACATTGAGGCTGCCGGTGTTTTGGCCACTCACTTTCGCCGCCAGTGAACCGTGCTGGGACTCGGTTGACGCTCCCGTCTGGCCAAATTGCTCCCAGCCGGTAAAAACGGTGCCACCTTGCCCGGATACCTCAAAGCTGGGATTGGCCAGCATGCACTGGGCCCGCAGGCCTCCAGCGAGAAGCAGGCCAAGCAGCAAGAAAATGGAGTAAAGCACTGAGTTTTTCATGCGCGGCTTCCTTGTCATTCAAAACGGATATCATCAAGGTACAAGGTGAGGGAATGCTTTTGGCCGGACGCGGACCAATAGAAAGGGGTCTTGATCCGGGACAGGTCCTTGCCTTTGAGGCTGATCCGGTATTGCTTCCAGTCTTGCGTCAGTTTCACGGCTTCCAGTTTGGCGGCCAGGGTGTCGGAAAATTTCTTCTCCGGGCCGAGCAGGCCAACGCCGAAATTTACAATTTCACCGCCGAAAGCGCCCCGCGCCCAGAAAGTGAGCTGTTTCGCTCCGGTCAGGTCGTAACCGCCTGGCAGTTCGCCCCAGTCGTTGGGCGGATCCTGCCAGACCACGCCGGCCCAGGAACTGGATTGCGCATAGCGAAATTCCAGGCAGTTATCCCCGCTGTGGGGTGAGACGCGCGATCCGGCATCCATGCTGAGGGCTTGATAATCGCCCATCCAGCCGGAAGGGGCCCAGGGCTGGGGAGCGCCATCAGCAAAGACATCAAGCGGGAGTTTGAGCCGCTGTGTGCTGGGTTCACCCTCGACCTTGAAAGGAATATTGGCCGTGGCCGCGCCGCCGGAACCGTCAAGGACAGTCACATACAGACGGTAGAGGCCTCCGCTGGGCATTATCAGTTCCGCCTGCGTGGCAGAAGAACTGACGATGATCCCACCCAGTTCCAGAGGCTGCCACCAGGTTTCGCCAAAGGTATCGTATTGTGGAGCTTCGGGGCAGACCTTCCAGTCCACTTTCACCTCAACGCCTTCGGGATCGACGGCCTCCAGGTTTACCTTCACGGTCTGACCGGGTTGCAGCACAGCGGGTCCGGCGAGCTCAAGGCTTCTGATCTCAGGGCAAAGGTTGGAGGGCGGTTTTCCGCTCCAGATCTCAGTCATGGCATCCACCGCGGCGAGCTTGGCGCCGCCCGGAAGCAGCATTCCAAACCAGGTGGCGGTGGCTTCGGGTTTTGAGCCCCAGAGAAAAGCGCATCCGCCCAGGCACAAAGGCTCAGCCAGGCACCCCTTCTGGAAATATTCCTGGTAGAGGACGGCTTTTTGGGTGCTGGAAAGTTCTGGCGGAACCCCAAACTCCGTCCGGCCCGTTTCCCAGACCCCGGGAGGCCCAAACTCGGTTACGAGATAGGGTTTGGTCCCGCCCAATTCCTTGTAACGGCTTGGTAGAGAGGGCAAACCGCCATAGGTGTTGATCCCCATGATATCGATGTCGGGGCAGAGCTTGTGGATCATTTCTACCCTTTTGCCGCCGATATCCGCGGTGACGACCATGGTGGGATGGAAAGGATCGAGTTCTTTGACCAGGGCTGCCAATTCCTGGATATGGTTCCAGATCGCGGGATCGTCGCCCGCGCCGATGCCTTCCATTTCATTGCCCAGACCCCAGATCAGCACGGCGGGATGGTCCTTGTAAGCAAGCACGTCCGCGCGGACCCGGGCTTTCTGTTCATTCAGCAGCTCTGCGTTTTGGTAATCAAAACCATGGCGTTCGTGCCCCAGCCAATGGCCCACGATCACGGTCAAACCAAGCGCCCAGGCTTGATCGAGCTGCTCTTCCAGGTCCGGGCCCACGCCCCAGGTCCGGAAAGTATTGGCTCCGCAGGCTGCCAACAGTTCTTTGGATCCGTCTCCGCCCGCGCCCAGAACGTAATATGGCTGGCCGGCGCGCAGAAGTTGCCAGTTTCCGTCTGCGCTTTGGACCAACTCCACCGAAACTGCCTGGGCGTAAATTCCCGCTGTGACAAGCAGCAGCAGGATGAGCAGGAGCGCGATCCTCAGGCCTTTTTGTTCGCTTACTTCAGCAACAGGCACTTTCTAAGCTCAGATCCTTGGCCGGTTTCCAGTTTGTAGAAATAAAAGCCTGTGGGGACGGGCCTATGCTCAGAATCGGTTCCATCCCAAACAACCTCAAACTCTCCAGGGCCCAGGCGTTCAGAGAGGAGGGCCTTGACTTTTTGTCCACGCGTATTGTAGACCTGCAGATATACATTTGAGGATTCCCAGAGTACGAAACCGATGCTGGTGGATGGATTGAACGGATTGGGGTAATTTTGCCGCAACTCAAAAGGCCTCGGCGGCGCCACCTGGTCTGAAAGGTTGGTTGTGCCGCCTTCCCAGTAGATGTCATCGAGGGCAAATTCGCACTGGACGCCTTGTTCTTCCAGGATCACAAACTCATAGCTCAGCATGCGCAGGTCGATATAGAGGCCGCGGATATCGGCCACCGGAATGGTCGCCTGGCCCCAATCGCCGTTCCGGACCAGGCCGTAGGTGGTTTGGCCGGCTGGAAACGTTACGTAGTTTTGATTGCCCCAGGCATCGATGATGCCGATCTTGAAAGTGACGTTGGGGGGGATTTTGATCATGAACTTGAGATTGCCAGCACCAAAATTGAACAGGTTGACCGGCTGGATCGACATGATCCCCGCGCCAAACCAGCCCAGGCCGGTGGTGACCCAGGAAATGCCGTTGTCACCCTCGTAGGGCGGGATCGATCCGGAGGCGAGAGTGCCTTCCCAGACATAGATCTCGGCATCCAAGCCGATCTCCAGGCCGTTGTCAGTTGGGGTTTCGTCTGTATAAATGCCATAGGTCCCGCTTTCGAATTCCGGGGGCCCCAGATGGACTTCACCCTGCCCGTTCCACTCCCAGACTTTGATGTAATCCACATACATGTTCGCCGGGAAAGGCATTGTGACAGGCAGCCCACTGCCCGGATCGCCCAGATTGTAAGCATCCGTCAGAGCGCCGCCGATCGCCAGGTTAACGACAAAATGGAAGGGATCCTGAAATTCGGCAGAAACGGCGTCTATGGCGAACGGGGCCGTGAAAAGGTCATGCTCCGTGCCGTTATCAATCACGGTGAACCGCAGGCTGTCCTCATCCCAATAGGTGCGGTAAATGAGGAACCTATTCACCAAGGACGGGTCATAATTGTAATAGGGGCGGCAGAATTCGTCTTCGGGATCCCAGGCCAGGCTGGCCGCTCCGGAAGGATTGCCGGGATTGACGGCATCATCGGAATAGAAAATGGCGTTGGCACCAACCATTTGATTGACCGTGGAGTTGTCCAAACCGTTTCCGCCGTTATGTTCGTCATGCAGGTCTCTGAACGCCTGCTTGAATCCCATTTCCATGATGTCTATCTCTCCCTTGCGGGGCCAGGCGTAGTTTGCCGTTCCCAACATCCAGACGGCAGGCCAACCGCCCAGGTCTATGTTTGGTATCCAGACCCTGGTCTCGATCAGGCCATACTTGACCGACACCTTGGATTTGGTGTTCAATCTACCCGAGGTGTAGGATAGGGGATTTCCCCATTGGTCCACGATGTTCGGGCCCGTTTCCTGCCTGGCGGTGATGCGCAGGGCATTGTTCCCCGGCCCGCCGGATATCTCGGAGATGGTTACATTGGCCGCTTGGTAGAATTGCAATTCCCCGTTGCCCCAGCCCCAGGAACCGTTTCCGGTTTCGATGATCCAGTTGCCCAGGTCGTTGAAATCATCCGCCCAGAGCAGGTCTCCGATCTGAGCGCCCAAGACGCCAGTTGACAAGAGCAGGACCAGCAGGAGGGAGGAGCAAACTAAGTTTTTGATGGATGGCTTCATTTGTTATCCTTTGCAGCGCCAGGCTGGAGTCTGCATAAACGAGCAAAGCCCGGTTGACTCCAATTGCCGACCGGGCTTTGTGATTAATGGTCTTTATAAACAGGCTGATCCTAGTCCCTTCTGGATACGGTTCCTGTCTCGATGTCGTAGACATAACCCCATTCGCTTAGGTCCGCAAGAGCCAGCACGGGATCGCTGTAGAGCGGCAGGAGGTTCATTTCGGAGGGGTCATAGAGGCTTTTGGCCACCATGTTCCGGAGCAGGACAGCGTAATAGGTTTCCTCCACGATCCAATCAGCCCGCCACCAGGTGACAGAATCGAAAAAGTGGTCCAGGGTGGCGCGATAGGCTTTTTTGGCCTGCTGACGGGCATTCTCGCTACCGCCGGCAGTGTACAGCTCATGCAGGGATTTGCCGGTGAAAAACTGATACTCGCCGATGGGGATGTTGGCCAAAATGGTCGCCCACAGATAGAACCTTGCTTTGGGGGAGGGGCATACTTCAGTCAGATCCCAGACGTTCTGCATGTTCAGATTCGCGTCGGCAAAGGGATTGGCAGGATCGGTCAGAACACTCTGGTCCGGATGGATTCCTTCATTGGCGCCGTAAAGGTCCAGCATGTGATCAGTTGGCAAGTCAACCACATTGGAAATGTAGCCGGTCCGGCGGTCACAGCCCGCGATTAAGATCAGCGCCAGGCTCAGGATGATCAGTATATGTCTTTTCTTCACGATTTGCTCCTTTTAGAATTCATGTCTGAGATAGACGCCCGTTTGGAACTGGTAGTCACTATTGACAGCGGCACCTTCATTTACGGGTGAGTTTGCGTTAAGAGTTCTGAACAGGGTCCTGAATCCCAGCCGGCTGGAGATAGTTTTATCCAGGATGTTGTCGATCAAGACCGAATAATCCAGCATGAATTGGTAGGGGAAGGTGATGTTGAACTGGCGATACCAGTCCAGCGGGCCCCAGGCGTCTTTTTTGGCATAGGCTGAGAGGTAGTGTTTTTTGGCGATAACCAGGTCCGTGGCCAGGGAAATGTACTCGGCCAACTCCCCGTCAGGATTGCCGGAAGCCTGCTGTTTCCCGCCTTCGAGGTTGGCGATCAGCTTCAGCCTGGGATTGGGGTTGAGGACAAACCGGCCTTTGGCAAGCCAGACATCCGCGGCGGGCATTCCACTGCCGAAGGGCGCGTTGGTCTTGCCTTCCTGGTAATAGAAGAGGTTGGCGTCGGTCACTGTTTCATAGCGGGTGAAATTGCCCCCAATGCTGAAGGCGAAACGGGCATCTTCCTTCTTATCACTGTCCCAAGCATAGAAAAAGCTGGCCGGGGTGGGGTCGTAAGTCAGGAAAAACTCTCCGGACAATGCCTGCCGGTTGTCCAACACAGCAAATGGATCCTTGTCCCGGTTGCGGGGTGTGAGGCCGGGAAAGAGGTCAGTACCATCGATGGAGGGCTCGAGACTGGGATTGGAATCGAGCAAATTGGTCCGATACAGAGCCCGCGGCAGCAGCCAGAAATTGCCAATGGGGACCAGCATTCCGCCTTCGAACTCCAGCTTGTTTCCCAAAGAGGAAAAGGGCATGGTGGTGTTGAATTCCCTTAAGGGGCTTCCACCATCGGCCACCAGTCCGGCATAATGCACCGCGGCGTCGATCTTGCTGCCGCTAAAAGCGTCCACAGTTATCTTTGCCTTGGCGCCCTGGGTATCCATAAGCTCGATCTTATCCTGATAAACATTGCCGTCTTCATAATAGTAGAACACATCATCAAGCTTTTCGCTGCCGGCGAAAAGGTAGCCGAGTTGCAGCTTGGTGCGCGGGATGATCTTGGTTTCCATGGTCAGAGCAGTCTGCCTGGTTGCGCGGGAAGTAGCTTCGGTGGCCGTGGCAGACGCGGCGGCCTGGGCAAAGTCTTCGGCATGGATGAGGGTGTATTTGAATTTATTGCCGCCAAAATCGTATTTGAGCATGGCCTTGGGATTGGCCCCCCAATAGATCTCTGGGCCCGTGAGCAGCGTGAATCCCGGCAGGAATTTGTTGCCGGTGAATTCCACGCCGTAGGGGGCCTTGGCATTCCAGATATCCATTCCCTCCATGTCCGTGGCTTCATACAGCAGGCCAAAGAAATCGCCCTCATAGCCCCAGTGGTAGCGGGGGATATGATAAAAGGCGGTAAGGTCGAAATGGTCCGTCATGTAGGTCGTTTGGAAATCATAAACTTCCAGGCGTTCCGCATCGTTGACCTCTCTGGTGGTGTTTACTTCCAGCCCGTTCGCGTTTGGTTCGGTGATCACGGTGACATAGGTTTGGCCGCGTTTTCCGTAATACTCATCAAGCTGCTTGTCAACAACGTTGCCCAGGATGTTCAGAGTGAAATCGCCCTTTATCCTGCTGATCGGATTGAATTCAAAATCCAGGAACAGCATCTCACCGTGGGAAAAATCCAGCCCATTCTTGCCATTGGCTTCCACATCTGCCGCTAAGCCGTTGAAAACCAGGTCGCCCCTCAGACTGCCTCCGGTAATGCGGATCGCGTCGCTTTTCCTTTTTTCGCTCTTCAGCAGTCGGACATCCGCAACCAGTTTGAGCAGTTCCATGTCGATGGAGGCAAATTTCTCATTCATTTTGGCTTTGTCCACTGCGTAGGGGTTAATGCGCCAAATCTTGGCCAACACGTCGTATGCCATTCTCGGCTCAGCCACGTATACGCCATCGTCGTTGGGCCAGCCCAGGCGGCAGATCCCAAACCACTCTTCATTCATATTGTTGACGCCTTCCACGTAGTCAAAGGCATAACCGCCATTGCTCCAGGAAGCGTGGGTGTCCTGCACATAGAGGTTTTCCTCCTGCAAGTATTTCCACCATTCGTCACGCCATTCGAAGAGGGTGCCCCCGACTGCGTTTCCTTCCTCTCCATGGCCATGGCTTTTATTGTAGATCTCCTGCCAATTGCCTTTGACGATATAGGCTTGGCCGGCCTGGTCTTCCCTGTGCTCCAAGGCATTGAACGCGTCACTGCCAAATTCGGTCAGCATCACGGGAAGCCCGAGTTCCTTGTGCACCCTGGACCACATGTCTGTGAAGCTGATGCCCCTGTAGGCATTGACACCAAGCAGATCGATGGATTTGCACTGCTTGGCGATCAGGTCCAGATATTGGATGTCTCCGTTCACGATGGTAAAAAGATGCTGGGGTGCGGCCTTTTTGGCCTCGGCGATGATCTCCTCGAACAAGCTGTATAAAAATTTCGCCTTTTCCCGGTGCTGTTCTCCCACGGGCAGGTTTTCGATCTCAAAGCTCGACCATTCCAGCCCGTAGTTGTTCTCATTTCCGAGGGCGAACATCAATACGCCGGGCACATCCTTATACTGCTGCACAAGGCTGACAATGTCCCGCTTCAGGGTTTCCCGGGTTAGCCGGTCGGCATAATTAGTCTGCGGGATCCAGGCCCCTCCGACGTTATACCCGTATCGGCCCATGAGATGGTTCATGATCGTCATGATCCCATGTTCCCGATAAATATAGGTTACCCAGCGGGGCGGAATGATCCCGAAGCTGCGGATTGTATTTATCCCTGCCTGTTTCATCAGCCCGCATTCATAATCGAGAACCTTCATGATGAATTCATCGGGATTTCCCCACAGGTTGTAGGAGTAGTTTTCTCCGATCGGCGTATAGGCCCAGACTACTCCTTTCACAAAGTAATCCTCTCCATCCACCTGCAGCTTCCAGCCGTTTGCATCCTGATAGGTTGTCACAGTGTAAGGTGTTTGGGCAAATCCATTCACTGCCATCAGCAAAAAAAGCATTATCGCCAACAAGCCAAGCAATGGTTTCGGTTTTGCCGCAATAAGGGATTCAATCATACGATCCTCCATCAATCCTTTGATCTGGCTAAAGATTCTGAAGCAGGCAAAAACTGCTATAGAGCAATATCCTGACCGGCAGATTTTGTGTCAAGGTTTTTTTTTGAGCATAGTGAGAATCGCTGGGGAAAATCCCATCGCAACTGAGATTTGGATGCGGAGGTCGTTTAGACTGGCAAGAGTGCGCAGGAATCCCGTTTGATCAATTTTGCCTGCAGGATCACATGCAGAAAATCCGTGTTTCCGCCTTTCATTTCGGTGAGGAGGATTTCCACTGCTTTGCGGGCCATTTCTGCTATGGGAGCGGCATTAGTGGTGAGGGTAGGGAAAACCTTGGAAGCCAGCAGGATATCGTCAAAGCCGATGAGGCTGATATCCCCGGGGATCTTGAAGCCACTTTCGCGGATCACTTTCAATGCGCCAATTGCCATTGAATCGTTCGCGCAAACAATCGCGGTTGGAGGTTCGGAGAGGGAGACAAAATATTTTCCGGCTCTTTCACCCGATTCACAAGAGTAATCTCCCTTGAACACCAAAGATCTGTCCTCTTTGAGGCCAAAACGGGCCAGAGCGTTCTTGTAGCCGAGCAACCTGTCCTTGCAGACATCTGAATCCAGGAGTCCGGAGACAAACCCGATGCGTCTATGGCCAAGCGACAACAAATATTCGGTGGAGTGGCTGCAACTGTTGAAATTATCGATCGTTACCGAGGGAATGGATTTATCTGAGGCGATGTTATCCAACAAGACTATGGGCACAAAACTCTTGATTTCCTGGATCCTGTCCTCTAAGCGGGGAAAGCAGCAAATTATCACCCCATCGACTTTTTTCTTGTTCTTCAGCGGGTTCAGATCATCAAAATCGGAGAAAAACAGGATATTGTAGCCATGATTGGTGGCTTCTTCCTCCAGGGATCTGAATACAAGAGAGTAATATGGGCTTGAGATTCCTTCTTTGATGCTGTCGTCCAAGAAGAAACCGATGTTTTTTGTAATCCTGGAATTGTTCTTTTTGTGGCCTATGAATGTTCCCTTGGTGCTGTCTTTGTACAGGATGCCCTCTTCCACCAGCTCCGCCACGGCCTTGCGCAAGGTCATGTAGGAAACTTCCAGTTCACTGGCCAGAACTCTCTCACCCGGGAGCCTTTCAACCAGCAAACCGGTTGTGATCATGTCCTTGATCCGGTTTTTGATTCTGATGTATTTATGTGTTGTGTTTATCATAAAGCTTCTGTCATCTTCTATTACATATACATAGGTAATATAGCAATCCAAGTCTTTCCAATCCGCGACACATCAACTGCGCTGGATTGCTATCAAGCAATATTACCACTTAAAACAAAGGAGCAGATTTAGTCAAGAATTCTTTTTACCGTAGGCTTTAAAAAGATACCAGGCAAGATCGAATTTGGTTGAGCTGAAAAAAAAGCTTGACACGAATTGCGGTAATTCAAATAGTGCTATATAGCAGTCAAAGTCGCATTGCTTTTAGGATAGACAATAAATAGCTTATTTTGAAAGGAAGGTTCAAATGGCAGTTAAAACGTTAAGTTTGCTCAGTTTGGCAATGGTGTTGTTTCTGGTCTTTGGATGCGATAGGATAACGCCTCCGGATCTGGTGCCAGATACCACCGTTCCCCCCAACTATACATTAGTGTGGGCAGATGAATTTGACCAGGCCAGCCCGGTTCCCAACAGCGATAACTGGGGTTATGACCTTGGTTATGGCAGCAATGGCTGGGGCAATGATGAATGGCAACTTTATACCAATGCTCCGGAAAATGTGAGGGTGGAAGACGGCAATCTGGTAATTTCGGCAGTTTGGGATTCGATCAATTATCCTGTCCCTGGCAAGCGCGATGGTTCCATCACCTCAGCCCGGCTTAACACCAAAGATAAATTCTCGTTTAAATTCGGCAAAGTTCAGGCCCGGATTAAAGCTCCCACCGATACCGGCATGTGGCCGGCTTTCTGGATGCTGGGCAAGAATTATGACACCTTGGGTTGGCCCCAGTGCGGGGAGATCGACATCATGGAGATCAGCCCCCTGCTGCACGATGACAGAACAACCTTGTGCACTTTGCATTGGTGGGATGATGAGATTGGCAGCCACAATTCCTACGGCCAGCACAAGAAACTGAACGAGCCCTTATCCGCAGACTACCACGTCTACGAAGTGGAATGGGATGAGCAGCGGGTCGTTGGCAAGATCGATGACATCACATATTTTATAAAGGTAATTGACCCCAGTACGATGGATGAATTCCTCAAGGAGTTTTTCCTGATCCTCAATGTTGCTGTGGGCGGCAATTTGGGTGGCGCACCAGACGCGACCACCAATTGGCCTCAGAGCATGTATGTCGACTGGATCCGGGTGTATCAAAGCGAGGAATCGCTGATCCCGATCGAGACTTTTGGCATTTTTACAGACGAAACACCAGTGGACGCCGGTTTGGAAATTGGCGTGAATGCCGAGATATATGTCTGGGAGAACACTCTTACCGGCGGAACCATACCGCCCTATGAAGGTCCCAACGTAATTTCTTGGTCCACCACCGGACAAGGTTGGTTCGGAGCCGGGATCAGTTCAAACAGCCCGCTAGACCTATCTGGATTTGCGGAAGGAAACATCAAATTCATGATCAAGATCCCAGCCAACGTCAGCTTCAAGATCGGGATCAACGACGCTTCTGGGACTGAAAGCTATGTGCTGTTTCCCGCCGGCCAGACAAGCTATGGCCTGGTCCGGAACGGTGAATGGGGACAGGCCATAATACCAGTGGCGGATATCAGGGGCAATGTCGACCTGGAAGTGCTCAGCTATGAATTCATCATCTTGGAAGAGAACGGAATCCAGTGCCAGTTTGCCATCGACGATATTTATTGGGATGGCGGAGGAGCTTCCGCAAGCAGAGTTTACTTTGACATGGACAGCTACGCGCAAGACACGACCGCGGCTACGATCACGGTAGAAGACGCGGCGGCAGCAGGACAGCTTGTTTCCGTTAATGTAAGCAATGGTTCGGAGACGGTCAGTCTTGGAATTACCCTTGGGGGCGCGGGCATTGGCACGGGTATCCTGAATTTCGGCCCCACCAATGACAATACGGACACGATCGCCATCACGGCGGGTGGTTTTGTCACCGCGACCTACATTGACACCTACGGCACCATCAGAACTGATACGGCCAATATTTCAGGCGGAAGCAGCCCGGACGCGATCGGGATATATTCTGAAACCCATACCGATCCCATGCTTGTCTACAGCCAGATCATAAACAGCGCCGACTGGAGCGGAAATTCGGCGGAACCGAATGAACAAAGCACCGCGGTAACACCGGTTGACGGCATTTATGTGCTTTCCGTGAATTTCACCGATCTGGGAGCCGGCTGGGGCGGGATCGCCTTTAACTTTGGCGCTCAGGATATCTCAGGATATTCCACCTTTGTGATCAATGTTGATAAGACGGCCATGCCTGATCTGGCCCACCTTGGCATCAAGTTCGAAGATAACACGGGAGGGGCCACCGAGGTCGATCTGGCTTCATACACGCCGGTGATTTCGGGAAACTGGTCCCGCTACGAGATTCCCGTGAGCCATTTTCCAGCGGTGAACCTGAGCGCGGTGAAATACCTGGGCTTGTGGAATCCCTTCACCAGTGGAAACACCTATATAGTGGGACAACTTTATTTCGATGACATTCATTTGACGAACTGAGGAAACGAAAATGGGTAAAAACGTACGTCATACCACAAGACCTGAAGACAGGATATCCTTAAAACAGAAATCAGCTTACGCTGTGGGAATGTTTGTAAACAACCTGCAGGCGGCCGCCCTTCCGGCCATGGTTGTAATTCTCAACCTGGGACTGGGCATGGATGTGATGCTGGTGGGCCTCATCGGATCAATTCCCCGCATCTTTGACGCCATTTCAGACCCCTTGGTGGGCTATATATCCGACAACCATCGCAGCAGATGGGGTCGGCGCAGGCCCTTCATTTTTGTTGGTGCTTTACTGGCGGGACTGATCTTTGCCGTGATGTGGCAGGTCCCATCTGGATACATCAACATTTTGGGCAAAGACCCAGTGGCGCAGCATCAAACCATAACCCTGGAAACCAACGACGCGGTTGTCGATGAAGACGCAGGGATCTCCGTAAACTATGACACAGAGAATCCGGATATATCCTATGTGCTTTACGGACCCCAACTGCTCTCGGAGAAAAATGATTCCGGATTTGCCACCGATCTTGACGGATACCCTCAGATCGAAATGAACGTAAAATTCCCCGCCTATGAATCCCTGCGGGTAGTGATCAATGAAGCCAAAACTGATGCCGTGGAAGCACCTGAGTCCTATTATCTTGATCTTACGCAGGAGAATTCCCAGGAAGGCAAAGGCAATCTGTATAAATTCAGACTGGAAGACTTTAAGCGGCTTGACTCGGAAGAAAGCCAACAAGGAAACAATCAGCTTGACATCCAGTCGATCGCCAGCATCAGGGTCGATCTCAGAGGGGCTGAAGGATCCGGAGCTGCTGCCATCAGCACTTTCAAGCTGAGGAAAAGCGAGGGATTTTTCACCAAATACTTCATCTATTTCCTGGTAATGTCCATTCTCTTCTTCCTTGCCTACACGATCTACGCCACTCCCTTTGTCGCCTTCGGTTATGAAATGACACCCGATTATCATGAGCGGACAAGGCTTCACGCCTTTGCCAATACGGTTGGCCAATTGGCCTGGCTTGGAGTGCCCTGGTTTTACGCGATCATGTCCAGCACCCTGTTCCGGGATACGGTGCATGGAGCTCGCACCCTGGCAATTGCAGTAGGAATCCTTGTGGCAGGTTTGGGAGTAATTCCGGCGATCTTTTTGAGGGAAACCCAAATTATTGAACCCGTGGAAAGGGCTGTCAAGGGCGTGTGGAAAAACCTCAGCGAGTTCTTCAAGGGGATCAAGACCACCTTCAAATGCAAACCTTTCGTCAAACTCTGTGGCGCTACCTTCCTGGTCTTCAACGGATTTCAGTTGGGTTCCTCATTCGCGATCTATGTGATGATCTATTATTTGTTCAACGGAAACAACTCCAGTGCCGGGAAACTGCTGGGATGGTATGGCATGCTCACTTCCATCGCCACCCTGGGAGTGATCCAATTGACCGCCTGGGTGGCTACCAGGATCGGCAAACGCAGAACTTTCCTGATCACAATTTCACTATCGATGCTGGGATATGCGCTTAAGTGGTTTGGTTACAATCCCGCGCATCCCTATTGGCTGCTCTTCGCCGCCCCGCTGGTGGCTTTTGGTTCCGGATCCCTGTTCACGCTGATGGGGGCGATGATCTCCGATGTATGCGATTACGACGAATTGACCACCCACAAACGGCGTGAAGGTGTCTTTGGCGCAATCTACTGGTGGATGGTGAAAATCGGGATGTCACTGGCAGGACTGCTGACGGGAGTGCTGCTCAAAGTCTCCAAATTCGATCTGGCGCTAGGAGCGGGTCAGGAAGAACGGACCCTCTACCTGCTGAGAGTGTTCGACGTGGGCATACCCATAATAACTTCCGCCATCGCGCTGTGGCTGATCTTCAAGTACACGCTTACCGAAGAGCGGGTCTACCAGATCCGCGCCGAGTTGGAAGAGCGCCACAAGAAGATAGTGGAACCCATGGAAACTGCAGTGTCTGATTCATAGGTTGTCCGGATGTTTGGAAAAAGATTGCCAAAGCAGTTGTTTCCAGTACTGGCCTTGGTCTTGCTCCTGGGTGGTTCATGGGGATACGCGACCACAGCCGATTATGGGATTGAATCCACTTCCGAGATCCTGTTGACCTCGGCTGCGGGCGACAAGCTGGCCGTGCAGGAAAATGTCACCTTTGGCGGAGGGCCGGTTCAAGGTACGGTCCTCCGCGTTTTTCCTGATCTCGTGAAGCAAACCATCGACGGCATCGGAACTTCCTTCACTGAGTCTTCAGCTTTCGTGCTGGCCCATCTGGACAAAGAGAAAAGATGGGAGGTAATGGAAAACATCTACGGCATGACGGGAGCGAACTTTTCCTTGGCCCGCACTCATATCGGGTCCTGTGATTTCACTGTAAAAGGAAAGTACTCCTATGCTGATGTTCCCGGCGACTTCGAACTGAACAGCTTTAGCATCGCTCCGGATAAGGAGGGCTTTGATCCCGATGTATTTCCGGGGATCAAGGATACTGCCTACGATCTGCTGCCGATGATCAAAGAAGCTCTGGCCATCAAGAGTCGGCAAAGCGATAGGGAAATGAGGATCGTTTCTTCGGCCTGGACCGCTCCGGCCTGGATGAAGGATATCGAAACCTGGTACATTCCCGGGTCACCTGAAAATAACTGGCAGGGCACCGGGGGTTCCCTGAAGCAAGTATATGTTCCCGTTTATGCTGACTATATCGTCAAATATCTTGATGCATACCTTACAGAAGGCGTGAAAATCTGGGGATTGACCCCGGTCAATGAGCCACACGGCAACAACGGACAATGGGAAAGCATGAACTTCAGCCCGGAATCACAGAACGAGTTCATCAAAAATCACCTGGGGCCAAAGCTGCAATCCAGCGCGCATGCGGACGCCAGGCTGCTGATCTACGATCAGAACCGGGATGGTTTGGAGCACTGGACGGATGTTATCTATGCGGATCCGGAAACGGGTCCCTTTTTGTATGGCGCGGCAGTTCACTGGTATGAAAGCACTTTCAAAGTGTATGAAGATACCTTCGACCGGGTTCATGACAAGTACCCTGACATGGCCATCATGCACACCGAGGGTTGCATCGACGATCTGGGCAAAGACGCGCCCGGTGGAGTAACTGACCCGCTTGGCTTCAAAGAATCAAATTGGTTTGGCAACGATGAATTCTGGTGGAGTAAAACTGCTACCGATTGGGCTTATTCTGTTACCTGGGAAGGTGTGGCCGTGGAAGATCATCCCATGTATACCCCCGTGCACAGATATGCCCGCAATATCATCGTCAGCCTTGATCATTGGGTAACCGGCTGGATCGACTGGAACATTGTTCTGGACCGGTTTGGCGGCCCCAACCACGTCGGAAATTTCTGCGGAGCTCCGCTCATGATCGACACGGAGTCCCAATACGTTTATTATACGCCAGTGTATTATGTCCTCTCCCAGTTCAGCCGCACGATTCGTCCCGGCGACAAAGCCGTGCAGACAGATCTGAGTAGGGCTGGGCTTGGTGAAGACGATCTGCATGCCTGCGCCACGCTGAACAATTCAGGTATGTTAAGCGTCCAACTCTTGAACACCACCGAACAGCCGATTGTCTACCAACTCGAGATCGGCCCCGATAACGCGGTTTTGGAGATAGCGGCAAACTCGGTTCAAACGGTCCGGGTCCAATTGTCAAAGGAACAATGATGACGAAGTTTCCTTCATTTCTCCCTTTCCTACTTCTCATCGCGGCTTTGATCTCAGCTTGCGCAAGCAATCAAGCGCATAAAGGAAACAGCTACACCCCTGCTGAAGTGAGAAGCGCACTCGAATCAGGACAGGCGGTTGAAAGATCGGTCCCTTTTATAGATAGGGAGTTTAGCCCTTGGATGAATGGCCGCTGGATCGGACAGGCTGTTTCCTACGGTTGTTA
Source organism: Candidatus Syntrophosphaera sp. (assembly GCA_019429425.1). Taxonomy (NCBI): domain Bacteria; kingdom Pseudomonadati; phylum Candidatus Cloacimonadota; class Cloacimonadia (SeqCode); order Cloacimonadales (SeqCode); family Cloacimonadaceae (SeqCode); genus Candidatus Syntrophosphaera; species Candidatus Syntrophosphaera sp. The sequence continues at coordinate 11,028 of JAHYIU010000002.1, read as the reverse complement.
CAGGGATGGTCAAGCCCCCGGAGTTTCAGGGCCTAACAAGGCAGAGATTCTGGAAGATCTGGAAATCATTGTCAAACACTGGAACCTTATCCGGGTGTACAACGCCGATGACGACACCCAGAGGATTCTTGAGGTGATAAGTGAAAATGGCCTTCCTCTTCAAATGATGTTGGGTATCTGGCTGGAAAACGAGGAGAACAACCCTGCAGCCAGGAAATCGAACATCGAAAACGTACTGCGCGGCATAGAGCTTGCCAATGGATATCCAGACATAGTCACGGCGGTGAATGTTGGCAATGAGACCCAGGTATTCTGGTCCGGGCATAAACTCGATACCGCCAGCTTGATCAGATACATCCGCGCCGTCCGCACTCACACTAAAGTTCCAGTGACCACGGCTGACGACTACAACTATTGGAATAAAGCTGAAAGCGCACAAGTGGCGGATGAAATTGATTTCATGGTCACCCATATCTATCCCCTTTGGAATGGCAAAACGCTGGAAAATGCGATTAAGTTGCTGGATGAAACTTTCGATGATGTCAAACAGCTACATCCCCGAAAAACGCTGGTTCTCGGAGAAATCGGCTGGGCAACCAATTATAATCCGGATAAAAAGGGTGATGGCGAACAGGGAACCCTGATAAAAGGAGAGGTGGGAATCAAGGCCCAGGAAACGTTTTTGCTGGAGCTGGACCAATGGGTGCGAAACAACCAGATCACGACCTTTCTGTTTGAAGTCTTTGACGAACCCTGGAAAGGCGGCGGAGAGGATTCCGGTCCAAATGAGATCGAGAAGAACTGGGGTGTATTTTATCAGGATAGAACCCCCAAAACATCATTTATCAATTACCTAAGCAAACAAGAAAACAAAGATGAAGATCAATTCCTCAGAAGGAGAGAAAAATGAGAAATTCAATCATGCTTTGCGCCACAGTGATCATCATTGCGATGAGCTCTGTGCTATTCGCACAAAACGCGCCGATCAATTTTGAGGCTGGCGGCCAGGGAGCCAACTGGACTTGGACCGTGTTTGAAAATGGCACCAATCCTCCGGTGCAGATCATGGCCAATCCTGATGCCTCCGGGATCAACACCTCATCCACGGTGGCCCAGTTCACGGCTTTGGTGGCCGGGCAACCTTGGGCGGGCTGTGAATCCCAGCACGGATCTGACATTGGGACCTTTACCTTTAATGCCTCCAACTGCACCGTCAAGATCATGGTCCACAAACCCGTTATCAGTGACGTGGGGATCAAGTTCGTATCCGCAAGTTCCGCTTCCTCCGGCGAGATCAAGGTCCCCAATACTCTGATCAATCAATGGGAGGAACTAACTTTCGATTTTTCCAGCCGGATAGGTGAAACCAACGATCAGATCGTTATCTTCCCGGATTTCGACCTTGCCGGCAGAGTTACCGATAACGTGGTCTATTTCGATAACATCACCTTTTCCGCGCAAATTGAGATACCGGCACCCGCTGAGGCCGCTCCGGATCCCATCCATGATCCGGCATACGTGATCTCCCTGTTCAGCAATGCCTATACAAATGTACCTGTCGATACCTGGTCCGCTCCTTGGGACATGGCGGATGTGGCTGATATCCAAATTGACGGGAATGACACCAAGCTCTATACCAATCTAGTCTACGCTGGGATCGAATTCACCTCGCAGACCATTGATGCCACTGACATGACCCATTTCCATATGGACATCTGGACCCCCGATCCAACAGCGTTACCGGCTGTGTTCAAGATCAAACTGGTTGATTTTGGCGCAGGCGGAGTCTGGGGTGGAGGAGATGACGTTGAGCATGAACTGACTTTCGATGCCAACACAACTCCGGCCCTGACAAGCGAAGCCTGGATAGGTTTCGACATTCCCCTGGCTGATTTCACTGGCCTTACGACCACCGGACACCTGGCCCAGTTGATCATCTCAGGTGATCCCAATACGGTCTATGTGGACAACGTGTATTTCCACAGCGGTATAGTTGATATCAGTGATAACATCTCCGTACCGAATCCTTCGGTGCTGGGCAATAGCTATCCCAATCCCTTCAAACCAGCCACCACGATCAGCTATTCGATCCAAAAATCTGCTCATGTCACTCTGAAGATCTATGACAGCAGGGGACGTCTGGTTGACACATTGGTGGAAGGAGAGATGGCGGCCAATTCCTACCAACAGGTCTGGAATGCTGGAAACCTTCCCTCCGGCGTATATTTCTATCGTTTGACAGTGGATGATCAAGCAATCGACACCAAGCGCATGGTGCTGCTGAAATAATAATCATAAAGATCAGCCGGCACCGTTTTGGTGCCGGCTGACTTTGAAAAACAACAACTATCTGACTTAAGCAAGGAGAGAAAAATGAGAGCTAACAAACTGTTTTTGCTGGTGATTTTCATGATGGCGTTCACAGCCATTATGTTTGCACAATACATCACAGTTGATTTTGAGCCAGGCGGCCTGGGAGCCGACTGGAATTGGGTGGTGGGAGAAAACGGAGCCAACCCTCCGCTAACCTTTCCTGCCAACCCTGTAATGGGCGGAATCAACACTACGCCGACGGTAGCCCAATTCACTGCCCTGGATGCAGGGATGGATTGGGCCCTGTGTTTTACCGACGATATCGAAACCTTCCAGTTCAACGCGTCCAACGCCTTGGTAAAGATCATGGTCTACAAACCTGTGATCAGCCCAGTGGCGGTAAAATTTGAGGGTGGCAGCGCACCACTGGAACTACAAGTTACAAATACCCTGGTAAATCAATGGGAAGAACTAACCTTTGATTTTTCAGCTGTCATTGGGAATACTTACAGCAGGATCGTGATCATACCGGATTTCGCGCCCAGAAACCAGGATAACATCATCTACTTCGACAACATCCGCATCCCTGAGGGAAACATGGCTCCTCCAACGGAACCGACCGTGGCAGCGCCAACCCCAACCGTGGATCCCGCGAACGTGATCTCCCTGTTCAGCAACGCCTATACCAATGTTCCCGTGGACACCTGGTCTGCTGGTTGGGACATGGCGGATGTTGCTGATGTCCAGATCGCGGGCAATGACACCAAGCTCTATACCAATCTGGTTTATGCAGGGATCGAATTCACCTCCCAGACCATCAACGCCACAGCCATGACCCATTTCCACATGGACATCTGGACCCCGGATCCCACTGCCCTGCCGGCGGCCTTCAGGATCAAACTGGTTGATTTTGGGGCCAATGGAGTCTGGGGAGGCGGAGATGATGTTGAGCATGAGCTTAGCTTCAATGCCGATTCAATCCCGCCCCTGGTGAGCGAAAACTGGATTAGTTTCGACATCCCCCTGGCGAATTTCATCAACCTGACGACCACCGGACATTTGGCCCAATTGATCATTTCCGGCGACCCCAACACCGTGTATGTGGACAATGTCTATTTTTATGATTCCGGAGCAGCCGGCAGTGACGCCACTCTAAGTGATCTGCGGGTCGACAATGTCACGATCCCGGGATTTTCCCCGGCTACCTTCAATTACACTTACCAGGTTACAGGGGCCAGAACGCCGGTCGTCTCGGCCACGAAAAACGATCCCAACGCCACCATGGTGATCACCCAGGCCACGGCAGTTCCAGGAACCGCAACAGTCGTGGTGACCGCTGAGGATGGAATCACCTCCCTGACCTATACGGTTAACTTTGTTACCCAAACCGCTCCTGTTGACGCTCCACCCGTTCCAACCCACGAACCTGAGGATGTCATATCCATCTACAGCGATGCCTACGCCAATCTGCCAGGCACCAATTTCAACCCCTATTGGGGCCAACAGACAATTGTCACCGTTGACGTTGTGATAGCGGGCAACAACACTCTGCTTTATCAAAACCTCAACTACCAGGGAACGGAATACACTCCTCAGGATGTTTCGGCCTACGAATATCTGCACGTGGATTTCTGGACCGTCAATTCCACCGACCTGGGCATCTATCTGATCAGCCCCGGCGCTGAGACGGAGTATGTGTTCACGATCGTTCCCGGCACTTGGGTCAGCGTGGATATTCCCCTTTCCTACTTTGTTCCTCCGGTCAACCTGGCCAATGTCTTCCAATTCAAGGTGGAAGGGAACGGGGATATATGGTTTGACAACCTCTACTTCTGGAAAAACCCCACTGCTCAGGGCACGGACGCCACTCTGAGCGATCTGCAGGTCGATGGAGCCACGCTAGCCGGCTTCACGCCCCTGACCGAGGGCTACAATTACGGCCTGCTCGAAGGAACCGTGATCGTTCCCCAGATCACCTCAGTCACTACCACCGATCCCAATGCCACCTACGTTATCACCCAGGCTTCCGGCATTCCCGGAACCGCCTCCGTGCTGGTGACAGCCCAGAATGGAATTAACACCAAAACCTACACAGTGGCCTTTGCGATCACCTATCCCAATTCCGTGCCGCCCGTTCCGACGCATAACCCCGCTAACGTCATTTCCCTGTTCAGCGACGCCTACACCGATGTAGTTGTCGATACCTGGCTGACCCCCTGGTCGCAGGGAGTTTATGAAGAGGTTGTGGTCGCGGGAAATCCGGTCAAGAAGTACACCCTGGTGAACTTTGTCGGGATCGAAACAGTGGGACCGAATCTGATCGATGTTTCCGGCATGACCCACGTGCATCTGGACCTCTGGACACCCGATGCCAACAACTTCAGGTTCAAGCTGGTGGATTGGGGTGCCGACGGCGCCTGGAGCGGTGGTGATGACACGGAACATGAGTTGATGTTTGAAACTCCCGAAACGGGATCTTGGATCTCCTACGACATCCCCCTGTCAGCTTTCACCGGTCTGAACATCACTGGAAACATGGCGCAGTACATCCTGTCCAAAGACCCTCTGGGCACCATGTATATCGATAACTTCTATTTCTACGCCATGGGACTCGACATACCCGCGAATGTCACCATAACCGAGACCGCGAATACGGTGACGGTCACCTGGGACCCCGTTGCCGGCGCGACTTCCTATACGGTGTATGCCTCGCAAGATCCCTTCGGGACCTATGCTCCGGTTGCTGACGGAACCTACAACGGGACCAGTTGGTCCTCTTCTGTCACTGAACCGGCCAGATTCTACTATGTGACGGCAAATGCCAATTAGGAACACAGATAACCCGGCTAATAATTAAATGAAAGTCAGCGACCAAGCGTCTGAACTCAAATGCCTGGCGCTGCTTAAATGAACATGAAGATCAGCCGGTACGGATTATTGTATCGGCTGATCTTTCTAAAAACAAACTCAGAACAGAATTGGGAAACATAATAGTGCTGGATCGAAGCCCCCAAGCCAAATACCAGCTCACTGACAACGGTGAGTTCATTATCACGGATTACAACTCCGCCAAGTTGTTTTCCAGTTTCTTCCCGGGCATTGCCGGAAAGAACGGCATTCCCATGTGGACCTTTTACGTCAATCGCGGGCAATGCGTCTGCAGCATGGGCATTGAAGGCAAACATCATCCCATCATGGAATTCCTGCCCGCCAACTGGGCTTATAATCTCGTATCCACCCAGGGGTTCAGGACTTTTATCAAGTTGGTGGACCAGTCATCCAACAGATTCTACGAACCGTTTCAGAACAAAGCCGATGATCAGCAGTACCAGAAAGCGCAAAGAATGATCATCGCCCCAGCCAAACTGACCCTTGAGGAAGTGAACAAAACCCTGGGTCTGAAATTCAGCGTGGAGTATTTCAACATCCCGCAGGAAAACTATGCCGGCCTCGTGCGCAGGCTCACGATCCAAAACCTGAACCCGGATCCGGTACGACTGCAGGTATTGGACGGCCTTCCTTTAATAGTGCCCTATGGTCTGGACGACTATGGCCTCAAACATATGCGGCGCCTGTTCGAGGCCTTTGTAGAGGTCACCAACTTTGAAAACAAGGTTCCCTTCTACAAGCTGAAAGTCGAGCCCTCCGACCGTCCGGACGTGGTCAGGATCAAAAAGGGCAATTTCTATCTTGGATTCATGGATGATTCCAAGCTGGTCGATCCGATCTATGACCCCGTGAAGATATTTGGCATCCGGGGCGATTACGCCCACCCTGAGAGATTTTTGAGCAGTTCCAGCGAGGAACTCGCTGCCGGACAGATTTATGAGAACCGTCTGCCTTGCGCGATGGGATCTTTTGAGACGACCATAGCCACGCATCGCACATGCACCTATACCTCAGTTATTGGCCACGCCGGTTCAGCCAGTGAGTTGAATGAACTGGTCCCCAATATTGTCCACAACGGATACATTGAGAGAAAGGCTGTTGCCAATCAGGAGATCGTTTCGGCATTGACCCAAAAGAACTTCATCTGCAGTGCAGAACTCGTTTTGGATCAATACGCAAGGCAGAATTTTTTGGATAACGTGATGCGGGGCGGATTCCCGCACACGCTGAAGGGAAGGGAAAGCTCTTCCGTACTTCATCTCTATTCCCGCAAGCATGGAGACCTGGAACGGGATTACAACGACTACCGTCTTACTCCCACACCCTATTCCCAAGGTAACGGGCATTTCCGGGATGTGAACCAGAACCGGCGCTGCGACCTGTTTTTCAACCCCCAGGTGGCTGAGGGCAATGTGCTCCAGTTTGCCAGCCTGATCCAGCTCGATGGCTTCAATCCTTTGGTCGTCAAAGAGAGCCGTTTTAGCATCTCCCAGCACGCCAGGCTGGATGAGGTCCTCGGCCAATATCTCGATCCCGGCAGGGTGGGAGAGGTCGCGGCCTATCTTCAAGATACCTACACACCGGGCGAATTGCTGCTTCACCTGCATGACCGGGGGATCGCGATCAAGGGCGATGCGAACATCTTTATCGGCGACCTGTTGGGCATCAGCGCCAAGCATTACGGCACCGAGCCCGGCGAAGGGTTCTGGATCGATCACTGGACCTACAACCTGGACCTGCTGGAGAACTTTCTGGCTGTCTATCCTGAGCAAAAAAAGCAGATTCTGTTCGAAAACAAAACTTTCACATTTTACGACAACCCGCAGCGGGTCCAGCCCCGGGACGAGAAATACGTCATCTGGGGGGGGCGGGCCATGCAATTGAATTCCGTGGTTCTTGACAAAGAGAAAGAACTGCTCATCAGCCAGCGCTGCCACGACCAAAACAAGGTCCGCATGCAATACGGGCAAGGAGAGGTCTACAAAACTACCTTGTTTACGGTGATGCTGAGTCTGATCACCAACAAACTCGCCTCTCTCGATCCCGAAGGCGTGGGAGTGGAAATGGAGGCCGACAAACCCGGCTGGTACGACGCCTTGAACGGCATGCCCGGCCTGATCGGTTCCAGCCTCTGCGAAACCCTGGAGCTAAAACGCCATATCCTCTTCCTTTTAGATACCTTGGCCGGATTCTTCAATCAAGGCCTGGAGTTTGCCGTATATGAGGAATTGCATGAATTCATCGCAACTCTGAGCGGCCTGCTTGGATCCGGGCTTTCCGCCTTTGAGTTTTGGGACCGGGCCACCGCGCTCAAGGAAAACTACCGGGCCAAAACCAGGCTGGGAGTCAGCGGAAAAGAAAAGAATATCACGCTCAGCGAGTTGATCGATTTTCTGCAAGCCAGTCTGCAGAAACTGGACGCCGGCATAGCCAGGGCCTGGAACAACGATGTGGTTTCCACTTATTTCATCAACGAAGCCGTGGAATATGATCAGATCACCGTACCCTCCCGGGACGGCAGTTTGGAAGCCAAGTGCAATGCCAAAGGCCTATCCTGCTTCCGGGCCAAAAAGTTCAACCAGGTTCCCTTACCCCTCTTTCTGGAGGGTCCGGTGCATTTCCTGCGCGCCCAATCGGACCCCCAGGAGGCCCGAAAACTTGCCGCTGGAGTCAGGAACAGCGGGCTCTATGACGCCAAACTCAAGATGTACAAGGTCAATGAATCCCTGGCAGACCAGCCCATGGAGATCGGCCGGGCCAGAACCTTTTCCCCCGGCTGGTTTGAGAATGAATCGATCTGGCTGCACATGGAATACAAATACATGCTGGAACTCTTGCGCAACGGGCTCCATGCTGAGTTTTTCCGGGATTTCAAACAGGTGTTCGTTCCCTTCTTCGATCCCGAAGTTTATGGCCGCAGCATCTTGGAAAATTCCTCCTTCATCGTCAGCAGCGCCAATCCCGATCCCTCGCTGCACGGCAATGGCTTTGTGGCCCGCCTGAGCGGGGCGACGGCTGAATTCATCCATATCCTGCACCTGATGACGGTGGGGCAAAATCCTTTCGAACTGGACTCCGCGGGAGAATTGCGGCTTAACCTCAAACCTGTCCTGCCCGGCTGGCTGTTCACCCCGGAAGCAAGGCGCAGCCGTTTGTTGATCGGAGACGCATGGCAGGATGTCCAGTTTGAGGCCGATACTTTCAGCTTCATGTTCCTGGGGAAGATCCTGGTGACCTACCTCAATCCCTCGCGCAAGGACACTTTCGGGCCTGATTCAGTTTCCCCGGCCAGTTGGAAAGTGCTTGACCTCCAGGGAATTTCGCGGGAGTTTCAAACAGCGGCCCTCAGCGGAGAGATTGTCAGGCAGATCCGTGCTCGTGAGATCCTGAGCATAGCAGTGGAACTGCGTTAGATAGCATAAGATTTTAAGAAAACATAGGAGAACAAACATGAACCAGATCGAAGAAAAGGTCTCCGCCCTATTGGCGAAAATGACCCTGGAGCAAAAAATCGGCCAGATCCTCCAGCCGGAACGCCAGTTCATCACACCCGAGGAAGTGAAGAAATACCACATTGGCTCTGTCCTGAGCGGAGGCGGATCGGTCCCCGGGGAAAACAGACCCGAAGATTGGATCGCGATGAACGATGCCTATTGGGCCGCCTCCATGGAGGAAGACGAGGATCATCTGCCCATACCCCTGATCTATGGGGTCGACGCCATCCATGGCAACACCAACGTGCTCGGAGCCGTGGTTTTTCCCCACAACATAGGTTTGGGCGCGGCCCATGATCCAGATCTGGTCGAGCGGATCGCCGCCACCACAGCGAAAGAGATCACCGCCACCGGGGTCGAATGGACCTTTGCGCCAACTCTGGCCGTGGCCCGCAATGACCATTGGGGCAGGACCTACGAAAGCTATTCCGAAGATCCGAAGATCGTGGCGGAATACGCACCCAGATTTGTCAAAGGCCTGCAGGGCGATTTTGGTGAAGACAAGGTCATCGCCTGCGCCAAGCACTGGGTCGGCGACGGCGCCACGCTGCACGGCATCGATCAGGGCGACATGTGCATCTCAGAAGAGGAACTGCGGAAGATCCACGTTCCGCCCTATAGGGCCGCCATCAAGGCCGGCGTCCTCACCGTCATGGTTTCGCTCAGCAGCTGGTTTGGTCAGAAGTGCCACGGGCACAAATTCCTGCTCACCGATCTGCTGAAAAAGGAACTGGGCTTCGAAGGCTTCGTGATCTCGGATTGGGATGGAATTGACTATTTATCAGAAGATTACGGCGAAGCGGTGGTCATGTCCCTGAACGCGGGAATGGACATGTTCATGGTCACCTCCAGATGGAAGGAATTCATCTCGCACGTCAAAACCAACATTGCCAACGGCCGCATACCCCAGGAACGCTTGGACGATGCCGTCAGGCGGATCCTGCGCGTCAAATACGCCTTCGGCATGTTTGACAAGCCCCGTCCCGCCCTCAGGAAACTTTCCCTGGACCACTCCAGTTTCGGTTCCCGCGAGCATCGTGAGGTCGCCCGCGAAGCGGTCCGCAAATCCCTCGTCATGCTCAAGAACGAGGACGACATCCTGCCTCTGGACAAAAACGCCCGGATCCTGGTCACAGGAAAGAACGCCCACAACCGGGGCCATCAGTGCGGCGGATTCACTGTCGCCTGGCAGGGCGTGAATGACAAAGCTCCCATCGAAACGGGGATCTATGATCAGGCCGAAAAAGAAAAGCCCAGGGACGCCAGTGACAAGAGCGCCGATTCCTGGGGCTCCGCCATCATCGGCGGAACATCCGTCTGGGAGGGGATCCGGAACCTGGCGCCCAACGCCGTTTTGAGCAGTGACGGCTCCGATGCCGATCCCTCCAAACACGATCTGGCCATCGTGGTCATCGGCGAAGTCCCCTATGCCGAAATGCTCGGCGACATCCGCGTCGAAGGCCTGGCCAAGGGCTTGAACATCGGCCCGGGCTCGACCTCGGACGAAACCCTGCCCGGCGAAGACATCCCCATCATGAAGAAAGGCCCCTACGGATCCCATCTCTACCTGCACGAGCTGCATCCCGAGGATATCGCCACCATCCGGAACATCACTTCCAAAGGGATTCCCGTGGTCGCGGTCATGATCTGCGGGCGCCCCCTCGTCATCGAACAGGAATTGGCCGAAACCAAGGCCTTCGTGGTCGCCTGGTTCCCCGGTTCAGAGGGACAGGGCGTGGCGGATGTGCTCTTCGGCGATTATCCGATGCAGGGCAAGCTGAGCTTTTCCTGGCCCCGCTACGACGACGAGAACTGGAATCTGGGCGATCCGGGCTACCACCCCATGTTCCCCTATGGCTACGGATTGGAATACCTGTAAACGGAGCTCTGGGCCAGATCGTTAGCCCGGCCTGACAAGTTGATTCAACATGGCTGGGGATCGAAGCAGGCTTTGCCCGCGGAATCCCCGGCCTTTCTTTTTCCGCCCTCTTTTCACGCTGTCTATCACTTGACTATCCACTGTCTATCACTTGTCTATAATAGACAAGTGATAGACAGTGGATAGAGAAGTGATTAAGAGCCAGGCCTGAGGGTGACCCGTCCTGAAATAGGTTGACCAAAAACCTATAGTAAGGAGTATGACCAATGAAGAAAACACGTCCCCAAGTCCGCTACAGCGAAGAGTTTAAACGCACAGTGGTAGAGGAGATCGAGGCAGGCATCATGAATGTTTCGCAAGCCTGCAGATATTATGGGATCGGCTGCGCGATGTCGGTGTACAAGTGGATCAACCTCTACGGTATGAACGAGATCAAAGGAAAGAAGGTACTGG
>JAHYIU010000001.1 GCA_019429425.1 Candidatus Syntrophosphaera sp. | reverse complement strand
CAGAAAGGACATTAGAGAGGCAAAAGCACAAAAATAGACCAAAAAAGGCCTGTCGGGACAGAAAAGCTTATGTGGGATACAGTGAATTCATCTCAACCGAAGCGTGGGTGCATTATTCAACGGTCTTATACTTTATCTGGATGGCGAAGTGATCCATGTCCTGGATACCGCTGAGATCGTCCGCGTTGCGCTCAAGTTGTTGGAATCCAGCGATGACAGGATCCGCCTGGGTGTTTCTCCGGAAATGATCGCCGGGATCAAAGCCCGGGACCTGGCCCTCGAGATCCTCTTGCCAAAGAGTGTTGAGATCAAAACATCCTTTGGCCACCAACTGAAGGTCATTAACATCCTCATACCGCTTTCCGGAGAATACGGCCCTGGTCCGGAAATGGCCTCCGCCCTCATCTTTTCCGGCTTTGACGGTTACGCGGACGGTCCCGACCAGAATAATTTTGCCCGCGAAGACCTGCTTGAACTGCAGGAGCTGCTAAAATTCTGATAGCTGATATCATAAGCACTCGCGCAGATCGGTTAGCGGAGCATCTCACCCCGCCAATTCAAGCAGCCACTGGCCCACATTTCCTGCTTGACACATTATTAAGCGGAATATTTTATGTTTTATCAGGTTAAGCGAATCAGGAAGTGAGGTGATATGTCCAAATATGCCCTATGCCTGCTGACGGCCTTTCTGTGTTGTGGAGCCTTGCTCCACGCTGCGGAGGACTGGGCCCAGCACACAAGCCAGAATTACGGTTACATTCTTCAATACCCCTCAGATTGGGAATTCCGTTCCGATCCCGAAACTGGTTTCCTGGAGCTGATCATGCAATCCGAAGTTTCCTCCCTGCCCAGTGTTTTCAACCTCGAAGTGCAGCCTCTGAGCGATTATGACCGGCACCTCGATTTCATGGATTACATGCAGAATGGCCTGGAAGCTGTGACCAGCGAACTGGCCCGCCAGGGACACATCAACATCAAAGTGCTTGCCTCCGAAGCGGATACATTGAGCGGCTTGGCCGCGCACCGGATCATCCTGAATTCCAACCATTACAGCAATCTAACCCTGAGAAGCACGCTCATCAGGATCCGCCAAAAAGACCGGCATTTCCTGCTCAAATGCTCCGGGGAGGAAAGAGCCGGCTTCACCCTGGCGGAACCGGCATTTGAACGCATCATCGGCAGTTTTGGCTTTCAAAGCCTTGGTTCGTCCTATCTGGACGACTACGTCCGGGTGCGGGCAGACCTGAGCGGAGCGGAAACAGTTTTTCACTGGAAGGGAGCGGTTTACAGCTTTATCCCAGGTGACAAGCGCAAGGAACTCTTCGCCGTGGAAGGGTATAACATCGTCCGGGCTGTGCCCAAAGAAAACGGATACAACCTGCTGGGCAAGGAAGTGGCCTTTTTCCTCGACCATCGCACAAACCAGGTGCTAGATAACTGGCGCAATCTCATCACGGGCAGGGATGTGCCTGTGCTGCATGTCTTTAACGACCCTGTGAACCAAGATCTTTCCTTCAATGAGGAAACCATGAGCCTGCTCCCCATGATCCTGCCCTCCATGGACCTGGGAGACAAGCTCGCCTTTTACACCGAAACTTTCCCCTATTATCCCAACCCTCTGCCCCGCAGGGAGTTTCCCCTATCTTCACATAGCGACATCTACCAGGCGGCGGAGTTCGTCCAATACATGGCGGAAAGATCTGATCTGGCTGATCCGGAGTTAAGCAGCGTGCCGGCGACCTACTCCTTCACCAGGATCTATCCCTGGCTGCCCTTCATGCAGATGGCCAACAGCACCGGAAACGTGATCTGGGTCTGCCGCGGACGCAAACTGGAGGGCGGTTTTGCAGACCTGCCGGAATACGTTCGCGAGCATGTATTGGCCGAAAACCCTGAATTTGCCACTGCCCCGGATGCTTGGAGCGAACCCAATGAAACCATCTGGACCCATTTCCGCAAATTGTCCGAACAGGATATAACCGCTCCATGATCCTTTTTCAGCCCTTACGATATGCATATCCCGACCAAGGAGAATAAATGAAACAAACCATACTGGCGCTTTTTATCCTGGCGCTTGGCTCCATGCTCTGCGCCCAGCTGACCATGCCTTTCAGCGACATCCGGCACAGTTCCCGGGACGAATCTGGCAATGTCCATTTGCGCTGGCAGGACCTGAGTATCGGGACCGTTCCCACCCAGAGTTACTCCAGCATCAATGCCGGCCCCTGGCAAGAGATCACCAATGCCGAATACGCGGCCGGCACCAGGGAAGCCCTTGTCCCCTATGAGTTTGGCCAGAGCCTGCGCTACAGACTGCGCATGGAAATGGGCTACATGGATGAAAGCGTCGCCTACATGCACCCAGCTTACCTGGATGCCGACACTTTCCCCCCGCAAACTGACAGGATGGCGCACATCGGCACTGACGCCACGGGCGATTCCGTGATGGTGTATGCCCAGAACCTCGATCTGACCGATTCCTGGTTCGCCTGTGGCCCCACCCGTTTCTATTCAACTTTGGCCAATGTCACGGGATTGTTTCCCACCATGAATACCCTCACCTCCTACAATGTGTATGCCACCACCATCGTCAATCCGGAAGCCCTCGCCGACTCTGTCGCCTTTGCCATGATCCACACTTTCAGCATCCCCGGCGTTGTCTCTTCAGGACTTTATAAGCTCGGGATGGACTCCACCGGCATGCCGACCTTTGCCCGCATTGGAGACATCCAGTCCCAGGTGAGTGGCGGAAAGCTTCATCTGGCCTGCAATATAAGCGATCTGGCCAACGATCCCCAGTTCGGCGCCTGGCCCAATTACAGCAACACATTAATGGTATCCAGCCTGACCATACTGGTTAATATTGACCTAATGACCCTGGAGCCAGAATTTGGCTTTGCCGATTACAGCACCCCCGGTGCGCTCTTATTCGAGGACAACGTCTACCAGGTATTCCAAAACACTCTGCCCCAGCACACCAATGGATCATTTGACCCTGACACTCTTCTTTACAGCTTCGATTACGTGGACCTGGATGAGGATTTCCCCCTGGTCATGGAGATCGAACTGCCCGGCGGCCAGATCCTTGAACCACAGGCCACAGCCTATGATTATGGCCAGCCTGTTCACTATGTGACCCAATTTCCCTATCTGCCGTTTCAAGGCACACTGCGATTCAGCGACAACGGCCTGGATTTTGTGACAGTGGACCTAACCTATGTAAGCTATGCCGATGAGACGATGCCGGCTGCAAAACTCCACTGCCGGATGCCCAATCCCCTGCGTGGTTCCGGGCCTTTTGAGCTCAGATTTTCCGGGCTCGTCAGGGCTCCGCTGCGCGTGGGCGTCTTCAATCTGCGGGGACAAAATCTGGGCGAGATCCACTCGGCCCCGGTCACCGCTCCGGAATTCCAGTTATCCTGGGATGGCAGGGTTTCCGGAACCCGACTGGCCGAGGGGGTGTATTTTTTGCGGATGCGGCAGGGAAGCACGGTCCAAAACCGAAAATTCATCATTATCAATTAAGGAAAAACCAGAGCGAATGTTTATTGATTATGCCAAAGTGCGCGTCAAGGCCGGAAACGGCGGCGACGGAGTGGTCAGCTTCCGCAGGGAAAAATTCATTCCCAAAGGCGGTCCGGATGGAGGCGATGGCGGCCGGGGTGGAAACATAACCGCCATCGGCGACGAGAATGTGAACACCCTCCTGGATTACCGCTACAACAAGCTTTACAAGGCCGAGAACGGCAAACATGGCGCCGGGTCCAAAAAATCCGGGGCCAGCGGCGCGGACACCTTTCTCCGCCTGCCCTTGGGGACTGAAGTCTTTCGCCTGGACGGGGATAAGCGGATCAAGGTTGCCGACATCACCCATCACAACGAAGAGATCGTCATCGCCAAAGGCGGGCACGGAGGCAAAGGCAACAGCAATTTCGCCACCCCGACCAATCAAGCGCCCCGCCATGCCACTCCTGGCCGGCAAACCCAGGAAATGGAACTGGAATTTGTGCTCAAGCTGATGGCGGACGTGGGCTTGGTCGGCTTTCCCAACGCGGGCAAATCCACCCTGTTGAGCGTGCTTTCCTCCGCCCGGCCCAAGATCGCGGATTACGAATTCACTACCCTGGAACCCATGCTGGGCGTGGTGCGCGTGAGCGATTACCAGTCCTTCGTGATGGCGGATATCCCCGGCATAATCGAGGGCGCGCATATGGGCAAGGGCCTGGGACACCAGTTCCTGCGCCACATTCAGCGCACCAGCATCCTGCTCTTCCTGATCGACATTGCGGCTCCCGATCCCGTTTCCGCCTTTCGCACCCTGCGTTCCGAGCTCTATTTCTACGATTCCTTCATGGACAAGAAACCCAGCCTGGTGGTGATCAGCAAGCTGGACACCGTCCCCGAAGACTCGAGGGATGAGGTTTTGCGCGATATCACCGATCAGTTCAAACAGGAATTCATGGTGGAAGTGATGCCAGTTTCCTCGGTGGGCCAGATCAATCTGGAACAGCTTAAGTTCAAGCTGTACAAAATGTTGAGGGAGCTGTGAGCGACAAACTCATCGCCTGGCTGTGCCTGAAATCCGCGCCGGGCCTGAAAATCCGGAGCATCCTGGAACTCCTGCAAAAGTATCCCGATCCCCAAAGCTATGTGGGCAAAGGCGATCACGCCCTATACTCCGATGCCGGCGTCGACCCGTCCGTCAAAGAGCACCTGCGCGGCGCGGTTCCGCACCCCAAACAGGAGCAGATCCGCAAACTCTGCGAGCATTACGGGATAAAGCTGCTCTGCCTTGGCGAGCCGGATTATCCGACCGGACTGGCCAACATCGTCACTCCGCCCTTGGTTTTGTACTATCGCGGGGACCTGGTCAAAGCCCTGAAACAGATTTGCCTGGCCGTGGTGGGAACCCGCAAGCCCACGGCTTACGGCAGGGACATGTGCGCCAAATTGCTTGGCCCGGTCTGCAAACATGAGGTAACCATCGTCAGCGGCCTGGCTTCCGGCATCGATACCTGCGCCCACACCGCCGCCCTCAAAAACGGCGCGCAGACGATCGCCGTCCTGGCCAGCGGAGTGGAAACCATCTATCCCGGCTCCAACAAAGACCTGGCCCGGCAGATCATCGAGCACGGTGCCCTGGTCTCGGAATTCGAACCCGGCACCAAACTCGATCCCTGGAATTTCCCCACGCGCAACAGGATCATCTCCGCCCTCGCGCAGAACGTCTTCATCGTCGAAGGACCCCTTTCCAGCGGTGCCATGCTCACGGCCAAATTCGCCATCGAGCAAAACCGCGACGTGATGGCCCTCCCCGGCGAGATCAACCATCCCAATGCCCAGGGGCCCAACTATTTGATCAAGAACGGAGCGCAGTGCATCACCAGCCCGGAGGATATCCTTTCCGCGCTGGGCTTCGATGCCGAGGTTAAAGACCAGCTTGAGATCATGCCCGAGATCTCAGCCGACGAGCAAAAAGTCTTCGACCTCTTCAAAACCGAGCAGCGCGAGATCACTTTCGACGAATTGCTGGTCCAGACCGGCCACAACTTCGGCAAACTCTCCACCATACTGCTCAATCTTGAGCTCAAAGGTTACATCAGCAAAACCGGGGGCAACACCTTCATTCTAGGATAAATTTCAATATTTATCAATATCTAAGGGGATTTCTGCACACTCGGAAGCCAACATAAAATGATCTCCAGTGTGCACTCATTTCATTCATTCTAGTCGTCATCTGGCAATGTAAGCCTCCATAATTATGGCTACCTCCTCGCCACACACGACCGCAAGAAATCGTGGGGGTCGGACCAACAGGGTCAGTATAAGAGCCGCTTGGCTAAGCAGCATAAGGATCCCACACCCATTCAAATAGATTACCGCTCATATCACAAATACCCAGTTCATTGGCTGATTTTGTTCCCACAATATGCGAAACATAGCCTGGAATCGAGATACATCGGCTCACCGGGCTACATCGACTTTGGTATCATCATTATCACCGACTTTGACGAGACGATCACCGCCCGGTGTATCTCACGTTTTTTCGATTATTATCAAAGCACTGACTAATGAATTTGCAAAAAGGGTGATACCGATTTGCAAAAACCTTGATACAGGAGTCTCACTAAAAACAGCGATTTGCAACGAAATTGATATTATTTGCAATTTCACTTGATACTCTATACATATCTTTCAGGAGCCCTCTCCGCCCTCCTTATCATTACGCTATCAATACGGACTCATTACGGACTTTGTCCGTAATGAGTCCGTATTGACACCGTATTGATAAGGGGAGCCATAGCCGCACTGATCATGTATTTAATTGTTAGCATTGGAGATAAACATCCAGGATGAATGATCTATTACATTAGTATAATTAACTGGTTGATGAATAGTGAGATATTAACCATAGAGCTGGTTCGCGGATCAGATCAGGAGGGTTTTGGCAAAAATCTCAGCCCTGGCCTGGCGGGAAATGCTGTGCAGGGGCAGAGAATTGGCGTAGTGATGGCTTCTGAGGCGAATGAACAATTCGGAGGCTGGTTTGCCAGACTTCAGCAGATCCTCCCAGTGACCGATAAATTCAGCCTTGTTCCAATATAGGTTGATGGCTCGCGCGAGGTCGTGCAATTCGGAGATCTCGGCAAAGGAGAGGGCATCGGAAGCCAGCACCTGGTAGGGCGGATCGTCCATCCATAAATAACCTCTTTGCGAGGCGATATCGCGCATCGGGGTGTGGGGCAGGATCTTCAGCAAACCGAGCTGGATCTCATGCGGAAAGAGGGCCGCGAGTTCATCGAGGGAATTGAAGATGGAGCTGATGTTTTCGCCGGGCAATCCGGCCAGCAGGTCGGCATGGACGCGGACCTGAGTGCGCTGGCGCAAGGCCAGGAGGATGTTTCGGGCTTTGGGCCAGTCGGAGGCGCGTCCGCAGTTTGTGGCGACTTCGGGGTTGGTGGTCTGGATCCCGATCTCAAAGCGGATGCGGCCGGGCGGGGCTTTTTCCAGCAATCGGATGTCCTCTTCAGCCAGCAGGCCCGGGTAGATCTCAAAGTGGAATTCGCAGGATTGGCCTCGCTCCAGGGCATATTTCCAGATCAGGCGGGCCAGGCCGGGATGGGCATTGAAGCTGCGGTCAACGAATTTGAGGGTGCGGGGTTCGAGAGCCACAAGCCTGTCCAGTTCAGCAAAAAGGCGTTTTCGGTCCGCGGACAGGGCTGGATCGAAGCGCGCTTCATTGCGCGTGTCCAAAGCGGAAAGGCAATACACGCAGCGGAAGGGGCAGCCGCGCGAGGTTTCGTAATAGATGAGTTTGTTTTGCAGTGCGGGTTTGTCGCTGGCACGATAGGGAAAGGGCAGGTCCTGCAAATGCGGCGCGGGGGCCTCATGGATGCCCCGGGGCAGGGAAAAGCCTGATTCCGCCAGCAAGCGGAAGATCCCTTCGCCAGGCCCTCTCAGCACAAAATCCGGAGATTCTTGCAGGCTCGGAGAGTCCGCTTCCGGACCGCCCAGGACGATCTTTGCCTTGGGTAAAAGTTTGCGCAGTTCGGGGATGAGCAGTTGGATCAGGCCGCGGTTCCAGACATAGGCAGAAAAGCAGATCACATCAGGCTTCAGGCCGATCAGGGTGGCCAGTATGTCCATGGGTTGCTCGGACAGGGCAAATTCCCTGATCCTCACCCGCATGCCCAAGCCGCGCAAAGAGTTACGCAGGTAATAGAGGGCCGGATTGCTCTGGTACCAGGCGCTGTTGAGCCCCACCAGGCAGATCTTCAGGCCGGGCCTACTTTTTGCTGACAGGGATCCAGATCTCCATCACGGAATCGGGCAGGCCATATTTGAAGCGCTGGTCGTAGAGCTCGAAATCCTGGCTGCCCAACATGACGTATTCGCTTTGGGGCAGCCACTGGTTGTAGATGAAGTGATAGGTCTGCTGGAGGTTTTCCAGGGTGCCAAGATGTTCGAAGACTGCGTGGTCGGATGCCGGGATCAGTAGGGATTCCATTCCGGCGGGAACGTCTTTCAGCTCGGTCACTTCGACTCCGGCCAGATAGGAAAACCAGTCTCCTCCGGGCTCGTCGCCCTCTTCATTAAAGCAAATTCCGTAGCAGCCCTGCGCAAAAAGAGCGTGCTGGACCGCTCGTGCGCGGGGGTTGAAATCTTCCCAAAGCCGGGGTATCTGATTGTCTGCCATAGTGGTGCGGCATTTCATCCCCACCACGGTGAAGGCTTCGCGATGCACGATTCTGGGTTCCATCATCTCTCCTTTGGCCTGCCCGGGCTTTTGCTGGGCAAATCCAAGGCAAATTCTCAGCCCGCTTGCCGAGTGTCAAGAACTTTCAGGTGGACGGGTAGCAAAAAAAGCATTTTACCTGCAATCTCCATTTGCCTGGACGCCAAAGCGCTATATCCTATCTTGTATCTGTCCGAATGAACCACAGGCGGGAGGTAAAATGCCGCTACCTTTTAACATGAACCGCATGCTGGATACAGAACTGCGCTTCCCCCAGCGATTTACGAACATGACACCCAAAAACTACGGCATGCTCTTCTGGAATGAGGGCAACAAAAAATCCTATGACAGCAACCATGCTGTGATCACAGACCACCTTGGCCCGGAATCATCCATCCGCGACATTGAGTTCTTCTATAAAACCAAAGGCATTGCCCCCCGCATCCATCAATCCTATCAAGCCAGGGAACTCGAAAAGATCGGCCCGGCCTTGGAAAATCACGGCTTCAAGATCGAGACCAGAGACGAGCAGTTCTTCATGCATGAGCATGAAAGCACCCTGAGGCCGGTTCCGGAATTGCGGATCGAGCGGCTGCACCATCTGAGCATCGACGTGATGGAAACCATCGCCATCGAGTTCGGAGGCGATTGGACGATCAAAGTGGTGGAGCGCCATCTGCTGCACCCTTCCTATCATCTGTTGGGTGGATTCATCGCCGATGAGCTGGCCTCGCTGGCCTCCGTGAGCGTTTACGCTGGTTATAGCAGGGTGGACGATGTCTACACGCGGGATAAATTCCGCGGGCGCGGTTTCGGCGGAGCCATGATCGACTATCTGGTGAAATACCATAATCAGCTCAGCGAGAACTACTTATACCTTTTTTCGGCTGATCCCGCCGCCATCCGCATCTATGAGAAGGCCGGGTTCACCAAATTGCCCCAGAATTTCCAGTGTTGGTCGGCTTGGAAGGAAATTCAATAAAGCAGCTTGGTTAGAATCCGTTCCTGCACTCTGGAGAGGGCATCCAGTATGCTAATGAAGAACCCGGTTGGAGGGTTTTTTGTCATTTTGTGGAATACTTTCATCAACCAATATCATCCTGAACGCAATTTAATCTTGACATCCACAACCCCTGATTTATATTTGAGCCTTACGTGTGAATAAGTTTATGTTGGCGCGGATGGCTGATCTTGCAGGCTTGCAGGCTGAAGGAGACCAAGATGAAAGTCCTTGCTTTACTGGCACTGCTGCTTAGCTTTGCCATCCTGAACGCCAATTTTGTCAAGAATCAACCCCTTAGCCTCGAACAGCCTGACGGCAGTACTTACGCTGCCTTCGTCACTGGCGACGAATTCCACCGCAACATCCACGATGGCGAGAACTACACCATAATGCTGGATCCCGCCACGGGATATTATGTGTATGCCCTTCCAGACGGAGATTCCATCCGGCCATCGGAATATGTGGCCGGCAGCATCGATCCGTCGTCTCTGGGCATCCCGCCCAAGCTGCGGATCGACCCCCGGATCGTGGAAGAGCGGATCGCCGCCCATCAAGCTGCTTTGGGCACCCCCGATGACCGGGCTCCAACCACCGGCACGATCAACAACATCTTCATCTTTGTCAGATTCGCTGATCAATCCGAATACACTGGACCGATCTCGGATTATGTATCCATGTGCAATTCCACCACCGGAGCCTCGATGCGTGGCTACTTTCTGGAGGAAAGCAACAGCCAACTGACCATTAACACCACCTTTTACCCGGCCCCGGTGGGTGGGATCATCCGCAGCTTCCAGGACAGCCACAACCGCGGTTATTTCCTGCCTTGGAGCGCCTCCAACACCATCGGCTATACCACTGACACACAAGGTTATACCAGGCTGCAAACCATGATGCGGGCCGCGATCGTTTCGGTGAGCGGCAGCATACCAGCCGGCCTGAATGTCGACGGGGACGGGGACGGCAACGTGGACAACATAACCTTCGTGGCCCAGGGTAACTCCTCTGGGATCTGGAACAGCCCGCTTTGGCCGCACCACTGGACCCTGCATCTGGTCACGGCGGTATACATCAACACCAAGCGGGTGTGGGACTACAACCTGCAATTCTCAAACTCCATCGCCCGCGGCGTTATCTGCCACGAGATGTCCCACACCCTGGGATTCCCGGATTTGTATCACTACAGTGACGATTATGACCACCTTACGCCGGTGGGGTCTTGGGACCTGATGGAATGGGATGCCGCCATACCCCAGCACCATCTGACCTACATGAAATGGAAATACGGGAATTGGTTTACCACCATCCCCACCATCACGCCCACATCGACCCCCACCACATACACCCTGACAGCCATAGACCAGAATCCCTTCTCCTGCTACAAGATAGCCTCCACCAACCCCAACCAGTTCTATGTTTTGGAGTACCGCCGCAAAACGGGCACCTATGAAAACTCCATTCCCGCCTCTGGCATCCTGGTGAGCAGGATCATAACGGTTCATGACGGCACAACCCTGCGCGGAAACTCAAACGGGCCACCCGACGAGGTCTATCTCTACAGGCCAGGCGGGACGGTCACGCTTAACGGGACCATCAATTCAGCCCATTTTTCCTCCAACGTATCCCGGACCGCGATCCATACTGGCGCCAATCCGGAACCCTGGCTCTATGTGAACACGACCACCCAGTCGGTGGGAAACCTGGTCATCACCGATATCAGTTCCTCCGGCGGCACCACAATGACCTTCAAAGTGCGCAACTCGGTGCCCAACGTCTGGGACGGCAGCAGCTCCACCAACTGGCATACTGGCTCGAACTGGAGCCTGAACTCCGTGCCGACCAGTTCCCAGGATGTGATCATTCCCAGCGGCCTGACCAATTACCCGGTGGTATCTTCCAATGCCAACGCGAAGAATCTGGAACTACGCAACGGGGCATCCCTCTCGATCGGCGGGGTCGCGCTGAATGTTGCCAACAACGCGGATATCTCGGGATCGCTCACCTTAAGTGCTTCGCTATCAGATCTCTACGTCGGGGGAGATCTGTTCTTCAGGGCAGGATCAACTGCCAGCATTCCCGCGGGCGGATACATCTTCGTCCAAAGCGACGTCGAGTTTCACACCTCCATAAACCTCGCCAGCGGATACCTGCGTTTCTATGGCAACGGCAATTCTTTCATCCGGACCTACACGGCCTCCACCATAGCGGGTCTGAGCCTCTATAAAACAACAGGTTACGTTGCCGTCAGTAATCTGTCCACGTCCCAACTGACCATCAACGGAAGCGTCCTCGTGTATGGTGGGAACATCCTGTATCATAGCTATTCCGGCACTACCGTGGTCAAAGGGAATTTCACTGTTTACGCGGATGCAGCCTGTAGCCTGAATTCCGGCACGATCAGCATGGAAGGCAACGCTTCGCGCAACATCACCTTGACCGATGCCGGGAGTTACTTCAACAACCTGAGGATCAACAAAGACAGCGGCTACACGGTCAACGTTCTTTCCAACATTGAGGTCAGGGGAAATCTGACCATCAACGGCGGTGTGTTCAATGCCAACGATCATACCTTGACCGTGAAAGGAGACTGGATCAACACGCTCGGCCAGGCTGCCTTTACGGAAGGCACATCACGCGTGATCTTCGCCGGCGATGCACATCAATACTGCAATTATTCGGAGAACTTCAACATCCTGGAAACAAATTGCACAGCCGCTTTGCGGGTAAACAGTTCCACCGCGGTGGTCACCTGCGCCGAGTATGACTGGACCGCCGGCGCGATCGACATCCTGGCCGGCACCTTCACGGCCAACGATCTGAGCGACAATGGAATAGCCGGAGGCTGGTATCTGAACGCCGGCGGAACGATAAATCTGTACAATATCGGGGGCTGGGTCGACCTGCGCGGAGACCTCCATATCTTTGGCGGCGAATTCAACGTCTATGGCGGCACCACTGCGTCCTACTGGCCCTTTGCGTCCAATGCCTCGTTATCCATGAGCGGCGGAGTGCTGGATTTCAAGGACCAGGGAATCTATATCTATGAAAACGTGGCGTATACTTTCACCGAAAACATCACTGGTGGCACGATCCGGGTTGCCAGGAACATCCAGATCGATCGTTCGGATTTCACACCCACCGGCGGGCTTATCGAGATGGTCGGAAGCATGGACGCCAGCGTCTCGCATTGGGCGGGTTCGAACCTCTACAGCCTTAAGATCAACAAACAGAGCACCCGTGAGGAAAGCGCGCTGATTGAATCGACCGCAACCGACAAAGAGGGCAACGTCATCGAACTGACCCGCGCCAACACAGTCAACGCCTCCAGCGATCTGGACATCAACGGCTATTTCATGCTCAGCAACGGGACCTTTGTCGCGCCGGCCCAGATGAATGTCCGCGGCAGTTGGTACAACTATGTCGGCGAAGCCGCTTTCAATGAAGGAACCGGCCTGGTGGTCTTTGACGGCAACGCCTCCACGACGATCTATGCCACTGAAGTCTTCAACGCCATCGAACTGAACAAGACCTCATCGACCCTGAATCTGAATCTGCAGAGTAGCAGAAACCTGACCTGCAATTCCTACAACTGGACCCAGGGCGGGCTGAACGTCACGGGCGGCACCTTCACCGCGCTCGATCTAGTCGATTCAGGCGTCATGGGAACGGTCAACCTGACCTCAGGTACCATCAATTATCATCAGGATGCCGGCCAATACATCGACCTGCGCGGAACGATCACCATTGAGGGCGGCACCTTCAACATCCACGGAGGCGTTGGGCCTGCATGGTTCTCCTACATTGACACAGCCACCCTGAACATGAGTGGGGGTATCCTGGATTTCAAGGACGTCGGCATTTTTGTCTCAGCCGCTCTCCCATTCAACGACAATATCAGCGGCGGCACCATCCGCACGACCGGCAACTTTGTATGCAACAGGAGCAATTTCAATCCAACCGGCGGCATCCTGGAGATGTATGGAAGCGTTGACCGCAACATATCCCACGTTGCCGGGGCAAACCTTAATGCCCTGAAGATCAATAAATCAAGCACCCGGGACGGGATTCCGGAAGCGTTGACAGAAACGGACAGGAATGGCCGCAGCCGCGAACTTACACGCAGCAACACCATTACCGCTTCGTCAGATCTGGACATCAACGGCGACCTAACCCTCCAGGCCGGAGTCCTCTCTGCCAACACCAGGACTCTGAATGTTGGCGGAAACTGGATCAATAACGCCGGAACCGCCGCTTTCAATGCCGGAACCAGCACCGTGGTCTTCGACAAGGCCAGCTTGGGGCAAAATGTTTCCGGGACCACCAACTTCCACAACGTGACCGACTCCCACTTTGGCAACGCCCTCGCCTTCCAGGGCAACACCGGGATCGCGGGCACGCTCACGGTCGGCAATATCGTAACCTTCAGTGCTGGCGGCACCATGAACAATGTCGTGAACACGGTTAGCGGAGCCATCCTCGCCTTCTATGGCACAACGATCCACAACATAGCTTCCTACACCGGCGGAGGATCCCTGCGAGCCTGGTCGAACAGCCATGTCGTCATCGCCGATCTCACCCAGAACGGGCTCTACGGATCGTTCATCGCCGACACGGGACACCTGGAATTCCACCAGGGGACGGATCAATACAATGATGTCAATGGCGACATGACCATCGCCAACAACGGCATCGTGGACATCTATGGCGGAAGCATGGATTGCTATATCGGTTACACCAATCCGATCACTTTCACACTCAGCTCCGGTGAGTTCAACGTCAAGGATCGCGGTATCTGGCTCACCTCCACCAATTCCGGCGATTATGCCATCAGCGGAGGAACCATCCGGGCCAACGGAAACTTCTTTGACAACCGCGGCAGCTTCGATCCCACCGGGGGAACTGTGGAACTGACCGGTTCAGGGGACAACACGGTCACCCTGTTGCCCACAAGCTGGTTCTGGACCCTCAAGGTGAACAAGCTGGCAACCCGCGAATCCGGGATTGATCCCATGTTCGAGACCGACCGCGAAGGAAACGTCCACCCCATAACCCGTACCCGCAACCTGACCATCAATGAATGCACCGTCAAGGGCGGATTCATCCAGGACGCGGCCAACGTCGTCTCCCTGGGTGGCACGCTTACGGTCAGCGATGGCTACATCACCAGCATCAACGGCGGCCTGTTGCAGACCGGAGGCTACAACCTGGTCTGCACCGGCAACCTGAACATCAACGGCACCCTGCTCGTCAGCCCCGGCTCCAGCCTGATGATGTCCCACACCAAGAACGTCAACATAAACAGCGGCGGAGAATTCCTGGCCTCCGGGACATCGACCCAGGCGGCCACCGTAACCCACAACGTGAGCGGCTATTACGGCTTCAACGTGGAAAGCGGGGCGACCGTCGGGGCCGCCTACACGGTCTTCGAATACATGAGCGCCAGCGGGATCAACGTCAAAACAGGCTCCCTGGTCAACACCAACTATGCTTTCGACTATTGCACTTTCCGGCTGGGCTTGTCCGGTGGCAGGCTGCTCCAGATCAATAACAGCCAGTCTTTCACCGTCACCGGGGCCTTCTTCCCGACCAACACCTGGAGCGGGGCATACAACGTCACCAAGACCGCGGATAGCGGCCTGGTCTACTTTGCCGGCTGGAGCGGCCCCTTTGGCGGGCCAGCTTTCGAGCAGGACAGCTACAACCGCGTCTGGTGGGAGGGAAGCGGAGTTCCGCCCATCGGAGACCTGGCCATCAGCTACGTCCCCTCCACCAACCGGATCCAGCTGAACTGGACCTATCCCCTGGCCGTAACAGAATTCCGGATCTACCGCGCAAGCACGCCGGACGGGACTTTCAGCCAGATCTCTTCGACCACCGGCACATCCTGGTCGCAGATCGTTCCCGGCGATATCTACTTCTATCGGGTCACGGCCATCGTGCCCTGATCCAAAACCCTGATTAAATCCCAACCAGAGGGGCCCGCGCTTTGCCGGCCCCTCATTTTTTGGCCTTTTCGCGGTTCCTCCTCCAGACGATAACCCCATCTGGCTCCCCTTATCAATACGGTGTCAATACGGACTCATTACGGACAAAGTCCGTAATGAGTCCGTATTGACACCGTATTGATAAGGGGGGCGAGAGTACTCCGGAGGCTCTAAAGTGGTTGACAATATCGGCACTTTCAGCGGACTTGCGCAAAAAAGCAAATCAAGAGGAAGTTTAATGAAGATTTTAGTGCTCAATTGCGGCAGTTCATCGATCAAATACCAGTTTATCGATATCGAGACCCGGAACGTTCTGGCTGAAGGCATCGCCGAAAAGATCGGCGAGGACATCGCGCTGTTCACCTACAAAAGCGAGAAATTCACCAAAAAGAAGCGCGAAATGGTGATCGAGAACCATGAACAGGGTCTGCAGCTGATCCTGGATTCGCTGCTGGACAAGGTCAACGGCGTGATCGGCGACAAGAGCGAGATCGACGCGGTCGGGCACCGCCTTGTGCATGCCGGGGAGCACTATTCGGACGCCGTGGTGGTAACGGACCACGTGGTGGACGTGATGCGCGAATGCATCTCCCTGGCGCCTTTGCACAACCCTGCCAACCTCAAAGGCATCGAGGCCGTCAAGGCCAGCATGCCTGAGGTTCCCCAGTGCGGATTGTTCGACACCGCCTTCCACCAAACGATGCCCACCCACTCCTACCTCTATCCGCTTCCTTTGGATTTTTACAGCACTCACAAGATCCGCCGCTATGGCTTCCACGGCACATCGCACAAATACGTGAGCATGCGGGCCGCGGAGTTTCTGGGCCGCGACATTTCCGGGCTGAAGATCATCACCTGCCATCTGGGAAACGGCGCTTCCATCACCGCGATCGACGGCGGCAAGTCCATCGACACTTCGATGGGCCTGACCCCGCTGGAAGGTTTGATGATGGGCACCCGCTGCGGTGACATCGACCCTGCTTTGCCGATCCACATGCAACAGCATCTGGGGCTTAGCGTCGATGAGGTGAACGGCATATTGAACAAGAAAAGCGGGATGCTGGGCCTCTCCCAGATCTCCAACGACATGCGCGAGATCGAGGATCAGATCCTGCTGCACAACAATCCGCTGGCCATCCAGGCCTTCGACGTATATTGCTACCGGATAAAGAAATACATCGGTTCCTACTTCGCCGCCATGAACGGGCTGGACGTGCTGATCTTCACCGGCGGGGTGGGTGAGAACATGCCCATCATGCGCCAGCAGGTCTGCTCTGATATGGAAGCCCTGGGAATCAAACTCGATGATGAGGCCAACGCCAAGTTCACCAGCGAGATAGAAGACCTCACCGGGGACGGTTCGCGCGTCAAAGTGCTCAAGATCCCCACCAACGAAGAACTGATGATTGCCCTCGAGACGCAGCGCCTGCTATCCAGCTAAGATATTGGCAAACAAGGAGCTGCGTCCGAAAGAAGGATGATTTATGCGCATCGACCTGCTCCTCAACAAACTCTGCCTGACCAAGACCCGCAGCATCGCCAAAACCGCCTGCGACAAAGGGTTGGTGAGCATTAACGGTAAAACGGCCAAGGCCTCGTCCGAGATCAGGGATGGGGACATCGTTCATATGAAGCTCTACGGTTTTGACCACGAACTCCGGATCGACCGCGTCCCCACTGGCAATGTGGCCAAGAAGGACGCCACCCTGTATTATACTTTGCTGAGTCGCAAGGAGATAGCTTCCTGAAGAGATTCCTCTTGGCACTCCTGGCTGCCCTGATCTGGATCTCGGCTCTTCCGGCTGTCTACCAGGTCGCCGCGGTCACGGACAACTTTGTATTGCATACCTCGGATGGCGTTCCCATCGGAAGCGCGGAGTTTTTGGAGGTCCTGAACCAGCGGATGGACGCATTGCAGATGAGCACCGGGGTCTACCTGGACAGCAAGGCGGACATCTATGTGGTGCCGGACCGCTCTTCCTACCAGTCTTTGGCCCGGGGCAAGGGCGCGATCGTGGAATTCAGCAACGCGTTCTACTCCCCGGCCGAAAAGCGCATCTACATCCGCAGCGCCGATCAGATCTGGGAAAACTACGGCGGGATCATCATCCATGAATACACCCATTGGTATCTGGACGAGATCCTGCTAAGCGCTCCGCTCTGGTTTCATGAAGGTTTGGCGACCCGCGAGGGCGGCCAGTTGGGTATGGACCGCTATCTCTACTATGTGCGCGAACGCTTCTGGGGCAACAAGATGGACCTCTTTGAACTGGCCTACCGCTATCCCTCTCAGCGCGCGGAATGGGAGATGTATTACCTGAGCTCCTATTTCGCGGTCAAGCATATGCGGGACAAGGACCCAGAGGCCTGGCGCGGATTCTGGACGATCGTGGCGGATAATTATCGCCAGGGGCAGAAAACCCGCTTCACGGCAGCTTTCGGCCAAGCCTACGGTTCCAGCCTGTACCAGTTCAATCTGGAATTTGCCGCCGCCAGCAAACGGCAGGCCTGGATCTATCTTATCGTGGGCGTTAATTCGATCATCTTCACCCTGCTGCCCCTGCTGCTGATCCTGGCCGCGCTCCGCCGCCGCAAGAGGATGAAAGCCCTGCCAGAACTGGAGATCGAGCCCGATCCTGAACCGGAGCGGAAACTGAACTACATCGTTGAAGGATCCGAAACCGGCAATTCCTCGGAGGATAAGAAGGATCCGTAGCCATCAAGATATCCCCTGGCAGAATTCCCAGCAGGCGGATATTATAGACAATACTGAAACATCCAACAATTGATCAAGCCCTTTTTGGGGCGACATGTGATAGCCTGCAGTGTGGCGTAGCGGAACTGCAGGTGAAAAGTAATGCTCTTAAGTAACCAGGCTGGTCAACTCCAGACAGTGATCGGAAGGCTCTAGATCCAGATTCTGTTAACCGGCATGCTCATCGGTGTCGTCAATAATTCAATACACTTTCTTTTCAATATCTTAAAACTGATGTTCAATCCCAAGCTATCACAACTTCACCAGCTTCATTACCCTCTGAGTCTTGCCATCCAGCTTTATCTGCAGCAGATAGATACCTGCGCCCATATTTCGTCCACTATCATCAAAGCCTTCCCATGTCAGGGCTTGTTCACCTTTGTTTTGGCTGCCCTTGCACAAGGTTCGCACCAATTGCCCTTTCAGGTTAAAGATACTTATCGCCACCTGGGAGGATTTGGCAATTGAATACCCAATGCTGATTTCATGAGAGAAGGGATTGGGATATACGCTAACAGGCATCGCTGCCGGATTTATTGGATCCTGTAAGGCAACCGGATAGTTCCATTCATTGCAGCCGATATCTATCGCCGTGCCGTATATTCGTTGATTGCCATATAGATCCAGTTCCTGAAGGAACAAGCCTGTGGAATCGGGAGTGCCGGCATCTGTGCAAATGGAATTGTTGCCCAGACGGTAGGACATGAAATCAGCGGCATTGCTGCCGCAGAATCCCGGATCGCCGGTCAGGACCACATCATTGAAAGTGATGTCATTCACTGCCGAAGTGGCAAAGCTATCAGGATAGCCCCTGATGAAATTATTCTCAAAACTCACATGCGACACTGTGTTGGGATAGGTGCCCTGGCAGAGTATCTCTACCGGGAGATCATTATCGAAGATGCAATTGGCTACCCGCAGATTACCATTAAGGATGTTAGCAACGTTGCTCCCGCTGTTATTGGCAAAAGTGCAGTTGCTGATAACAGAGGTTGAATCGGTAAAGGAAGCAATGAACACGGGAACATACCCGCCACTTTGGTTGTTGGCAATCAGAACGTTATTCATTATCAGGCGACTATCGGAATTAAAATGTGCTGCTCCGATACTAACCAAGGGCGTGCCCCCATAAGCCATAGTATTATTGATGATCTTCGAGTTTGCCAGAGTTAGTTTGTTGCCATAAAAGTAAAACGTTGCCCGGGGGCTATCTAACTCACTACCGGTATTGTGGCACCCTTCTATGGTTAAATTCCTGATCACCGCGTCTGGCATATTATTATAAAACCCACTCTGGTCATTTGAGCTCTGCCCCTTGATCGTTACATTCTCAAGAGTATAGTTGGTAGGATGATAGTTGTTTGTGACAAATGAAACACATTCTAACGACGCTAATGAGAAGGGGTTGATTATGATATTCTTTATAATAACATCGGTGAATTTACCGCCACCTATAGCACCTGGAAATGTATTATTATCACCAAACTCAATTTCCAGGTTCTCCACTCTACATCCCGATGCAGAGGAAACATTAACAGTAAACTGATATTCAAGGTTTTCGAGTACTGGGTATGATAATGAATCTCCAATCAGATACACATTAGGTTTCAGGTTAATAGGGAAAAACTGCCCATCATCTGTTGAATATACTCCTCTGGTTAAGTGTATGGTTTTGGGATTCAAACTATCCGATTCTACCGTCTGCAGAGCTTTGCAGATTGTTTTAATAGGAGCGGAAATACTCAAACCATCATTGTCATCATTACCGTGGGGCGAAACATATAGATCGTGATTAACCTCAGTTCTATAGCCTCGTTGGATGTCAATAACAGGGAATCCACCCGGCCAATCGGGAACACTTTTTGAATAATATATGTAGTAATCGGAGGTAGGGCATAAAGTTCCCATGTCCAGATAGATACTGGTCTCAAGTCTGGAGTTAGCAGCGATGATATCTTGAGCGTAACCTGCAGTATTATCATACACACTGCACCGGTTATCCTGGTCAAAAATTACCTGCCCATAATAGTCCATTAATATACCACCACCACCTGACGCATAATTACCTTTGATTTGAGTTCCAGCAGCATGGATTGTGCCTTGGTAAACAAAAATCCCACCTCCATTAAAAGCATTGTTTCCCTCTATAACGCAATTGGTTATTTCAAATGCTGCGGCATTAAAAATCACAATACCACCGCCGATATTTACCGGAGCTCCATTGTAATATGTAAGGGGTGAACCCGATCCATTAGTTAGGGTAAGTCCATATATACTGGCATCATTTACGCCTAGTATTGATTTTATAGCTGAACCGCTTTGATTTCCATCAATTATCGTGCTGTCCCGATAGGCAGGATTATCGGTGATTAGTTCCAAGCTGGCTATAGTAATATTCTTCCCCACGTAATCCACGTTTTCAATGTATCTGCCGGGATAAACCAATATCGTGTCCCCATGAGCAGAGGCATCCACTGCTGACTGGATAGTATTGAAGGGCTGGCTGCCATCCGGGGATACTCCCAGCGTGGCGGCAAAGCCCAATGAGGCAACGCTCATAAGGGACGCTATCAGTATGAGTTGCTTGCTTGTTTTCATTCTATCATGATTCCATTTCTTCATATCATTGGGGCGGAGAGTGCTCCGCCCCCAACGTTATACCTGGGTGTGAGAGCCGTGTTTCACATTTCTTCGGCTTTGCGCACCCATCCACGATTCCATGCATAGGACCTATTTCATCAAGACCATTTTCTTGGTTATACTCTTGCCATCATAGCTTAACTTGCTGTAATACAAACCGCTTGCCACCTTACGATTATGGCTGTCGGTACCATTCCAGATTATGCTGCTCCAGCCGGAATCAGCCCTGCCCTGAGCAAGGCACTTCACCAATTGTCCTTTTTGGTTATATATCTCCAGTTTGATGTCTGATGGCTCAGCCAGGCCGAATTTGATAGTTGTGCTGGGATTGAATGGATTTGGGTAGATGCTGATGGCAGGTTCTGAAATAGCCGGAACTTCATCGCTGCCCTTATCCAGCTTCAGCTTATAATAGTGATCCGTGCTATTGAGTTTCAATGGCTTGTTATCATAAGCTCCGCTTCCAGGATTCCATACCCTATAGGACTGAACCTTGTCCACTGCGGCTTTGTTCTCGTAATACGCTAGTATCTCCACTTCGGCATTGGGATCAGTGCCGTCCAATATGTACCCGGGGATTTCCACCAAGCTGTCACAGACCACCGTAGCACCTTTACATACATCATCTACATACAGAGCTACTTCACTTGGCAAGTCATCTGCATCCAACTCCACATAGAAAGGTACATAATCTGCCTTTTCAGTGTAGATATAGTGGCTGGTCAGCTCCTTTTCGACGGGTATCTGATTATCTGCGCCTGTGTTCCAGGTAAACTGAGCATCATTGAAGCACTTTATGATTACCATATCCCCATAGCTCAGGGTTGGTTTTTGACCTGTCTGCATGGCATATATCCAAGGGCTTCCGGGCATTACTTTCTCTCTGACCATGGTCCAGTTCTGAGTCTGAATATACCACAGATCATCAATAATGCTGGCAAATGCATCTTCCGCATTAGCTGTTTCTGCATGGAAGTATCCAAGCCAATTATCATTATACTGATTGTAGGGATCATTTTTAGCTGCAGGTAGAGCTTTAATTGTGATAGGATATTGGGATACGTCTGGGATGATTCCCGGGAAATCAATGTTAACCGGTGTTTGAAGCCCCTGAGCCATTTGGATCTTATAACCCTGCTGGGGAGTTATATTATGAGACTGATCACCAACCCAGTCAAGTAACTGCTCAGAATAGTGGATATCTTGTTGAGGGTCATCCTTTACTTTCCAAGTGATGTCATGTAAAACCATATTGTTCATTATCGGATTAAAGAACACGCCCGCAACATCCGGATCATTGGTAGCCGGATTCCAGATTCTATCCAAAGTGGGGTAGCTCATCCATTTGAGACCATTTCTATCTGAGTATGCGGGGAAGGAATAGTTGATGAATTCGTGTGCTTGTTCGTCATACTGCACCGCACCGATGTCTAATCTATCATATCTGGAAGGACTTACAATTCCGCCGTACCCAGTCATAATCAGAGGGCTTCGAATAACCTCATCCCAATTCAGGGTGTAAGAATGGGTAGATTCGTCAATAGTAATATATGGATTACCGTATGAGACACTTGTGTTGTCTAATATTAATGAACTCGTTTGGGTTGGAGTTAATGTAGTACTAAAATGCGAATAAGATACAGGAATCCGGTTATCCCCCATAAGTACAAGGGGATTATCGTCTTCATCGATGACTATAAACGGTGCATTCGAGGTACCATAATAGAGATTGTCACGATACAACGAAACTGAGTTTGACGCAGCTTGCATATTGGATAGACGTTGTAAGGTCAGGACTCCTCCGCAGTTAATAAAGCTGTTATTGCTTAAAACGGCAATAATATATTCAGATAGATAGAGATTACCTTCGAACTTTATTTCTAAAGGTTGAAAGCAGTTATAAAATGTATTCTCATTTATAGAACATAAATATGAAGATGAGGATATGCCTCCACGCAACGTTATTGCGCTTCTATCTCCTGCTGAAGATAACCCAACGAATTTGTTTTGTTCAATCAACCAATTACCAAAGGCTCTTGCAAGATATATTCCTGCGTCTTGAAATCTATTGTTTCGAATAACGACATCCTGATGAATAAAATAGCCTACCCCGGCACCAGTTGATCCAATATGTGTATTATCAAATAGATTATCGTATAGCTCTATGTTTGCGACACCACTTCCAAGAGCAACAGATGTACTTTCCAAGGTGTTAGGATTATTGCGTATAAATTCATTCCCGCTGATATAAACGTTACTTCCATGGCCCGCAAAATCAGCTTTTATACCATAAGATTGAGATGTATAGTGCTGCGTTATGCTAAAGGTGGAATTAATCACCTTTAACTGGTTTACCGTAAACATATGAGAATCAATTTCTAATGACAAATGATTGTTGTCAAATATACAATTGTTGATATCGAGTATGTTAAAGTACCCATAATTTCCTGATGGTAAAGTAAGAAAAATGCCACGATTTACAACACCATTAACCATGGCAGAGTGTTTTATTTCGAATCCTTGAAGCTTAAATAAACTACTCGTCGTTCCTTTCAGGGTTATAACCGGATCAGATGAATCGTAAGCTATTATTGCACAATCCTCAGGATCATTGTTTGTGCTTTGGATGATTATGTCTGATACTAGATGAGGACCATTACTACCCATGTAATTGAGATTTAGGTTCTCTTGGTAGCCTGATGCATTAGTGTAAACATTGATAACAACACTTGGACTCGGTAGATTGATGGGCAATGTATCATCGAAAGCATGATTGATAGCATCTTGTATGTTTATGTACGGGTGTTCTTCTGATCCATCGGCTCCATTTTCGTTTGCTTCGGAATTAACATACAAATCATAGGCAAAGCACACTCCACATAGTGCAGCAAAGAGACATATCAGCAGAGCCATTTTAACAATAGCTCCGTAACGGGGGGGGGGGTAAAAAGGTCTCGTCTGATTTTGATCATTTTTTTGATCTCCTAATTTATATTTTTGACCTGTGGTAATTCTTAATGCAGACAATCATCATTTCCCGTTTCAATTAACCTAACAAAGAGCATTTCCTAGTTCGTAAACCGATTTAGATTACATAGCTGAAATGCTATTTATTTATATGGCTGCGGTTTGTCAAGCAATTTCTTATCGCCCTCGTTACTCACAATCTATGTAAGGCCAAGCGACCAATTGCATTATTTTCACCTCGTTAATCCAAGTCAAGTTCTTTTTCATCAACAGCTACCTTGCTGCGACTCGACCGGTATCGATCTTTTCTGGATTTCCCTGATCTTTTCCAAGGGCTCTGACAGATAGATCCTGCCACTGGTCCAATCTTCAGAATACCCTTGCAGGATAGCGCCCAGAAGGCGCATGCAGCTCTTTTCGTCGGGAAAGATACGGATGCTCTTTTCCCTGCGCCGGAGCTCTTCATTGAGCCTTTCAAGCGGGTTGGTGGACTTTATCCTGCTCCAGTGGCCGGTGGGGAACTCCAGATACACGGAAATCTCATGATAAGTGTCGTCCAGCCAACTCCCAAGCTTATCTTTCCCTTTGGCTTCGACCACGCTGCACAAATGCCTCCAGGCAAGTTCAAACGATTCCCTCGTTCTTGAGCCCACCAGGTCTTTCAGGAGCGGCAACAACCATAATAGATCGGTCTTTGACACCTTGCTCTGGGCATTGCGCATCCAGTGGACGATACAACGTTGCCTGAGCTGGCCGGGAAAACACTCTTCTATCGACTTGATCAGGCCGTCATGCTCGTCACTGATCCAGAGCTCGCTACGCTTCAAACCACGCTCTTTGAGGCTTTGCAGGAAGTCCTTCCAGTTGTAGTAACTTTCACGGTTCCCCAAGTGAAGACCCAAAACATCACGATGGCCGTCTTCCTTCAGACCAATGGCAATCAATACCGCTGTCGGCCGCACACCCTTCTCTGTCCGGATCTTGGTGTAGATCGCGTCAAGCCAGATATAGGCATACCGATTGTCCAATTCCCTGTTCTTCCAAACTTCCACTTCCGCGTCGATCTGCTTTGCGCAACGGCTTACAAAGCTGCGATCAATGTTTGAAAGCCCCAGATCAACGAACAGCTGATTCATCCTGCGGGTTGAGACACCGGCAAAATAGGCCTCGCTGATGATGCTGATCAAGGCCCGGTCAACCCGCTGCTTGTTCACTCCGGATTTGACGCGCCAATCACCCACTCGATTTGAAAGAGAGCCTTAAAAATTATACTTCAGGTTAATGTGATTAGGGCGAGTTTAATTTTCTAGTACTTTTCCATAATCTGCTTGACACAATAATATGGTCTGGATTAGAGGTAACGGCATAAGTATTTTGCCAGAGCCTGGGAGTTGGTAACGGTTTTTTGAGGAACTTACTCCGGGTATCGGATAAGCTGGTCGAATCTATCGATGGCTGGAATCAAAATGAGAAAACATCATCGCGGATAAGGAGTATGGAGTGGAGCTTGGAGTTTTTCATCTCTATCAGCAGCCAACGTCTCGTTCTCAGGGAACCAGATCTCAAGCCAAACCCGCTTTCGCCTACGTTTTCATCCCATGTGCGGGCAGCTCCCATCATCACGGAATGCCTGCAGTTTGCCAACATACGGCGGATATCGCTTTGAGAGGCAGTGTTTGTCCCCAAGCCGGCAGTCAGTTTCAAAACCAAATCTGTGCGTGTTTCTTCGAAAAGGAACTCGCCGCAGCATGCTGAAAAAACACCAATAAGCAATTCAAACAGGAGCTTGAAGATGAAGAGAATCCTCTTGACCATACTTGTAATGGCGTTTGCCCTCGCGGCCTTCGCTCAAACCGTCATCACCATTGGCACCGACACCCAAAACCATTACATTCCGGTGCATCCCACCTTTGGATACACCTACAGCCAATGCATTTACCTGCAATCTGAGATCAACGTGCCCAACCAACGCATCGAAAAGATCTGGTATTACTGGAACGGATATGAATACGCCGACCTTACCGACCAGTGGGTCATCTACATGGGCCACACCTCAGCCTCCTATTTTCAATCCAGCACCGCCTGGCTGCCTCGGAACAGTCTGACCCAGGTCTTTAGCGGACAGGTCATCACCTCGACCACTGCTGGTTGGATCGAGATCGTGCTGGACACACCTTTCTTTTACAACAACACCCAAAACCTGGTGGTGGCAGTTGAGGAAAACGAACCTGGAAGCGACTCCTCAAACGGCTTTTTCCATTCCAGTTCATCATCATACCGCCGCAGCCTCCGTTTTTCGAGCGACATCATCAATCCCGATCCTGCGGATCCGCCCTCCGGGACCATGCGCTATGGCTATGCCAACATACAACTTCAGCTCAGCGCGATACCCAACGACCCTCAATTCAATCGCAGTCCAGCGGACATCGATTTCGGGCTGGGGAATGTGAATATGCCCTCCGAATGGCAAAACGTGACCGTGAGCAACATCGGAGGGGGA
Source organism: Candidatus Syntrophosphaera sp. (assembly GCA_019429425.1). Classification (NCBI taxonomy): domain Bacteria; kingdom Pseudomonadati; phylum Candidatus Cloacimonadota; class Cloacimonadia (SeqCode); order Cloacimonadales (SeqCode); family Cloacimonadaceae (SeqCode); genus Candidatus Syntrophosphaera; species Candidatus Syntrophosphaera sp. The sequence goes on along the minus strand of JAHYIU010000001.1, from coordinate 60,325 downwards.
ACACTGAGCTTGGCGGCAAGCGCCGTGAGCATCATCGGCACCCAGGCCAGCCAATTCCAATTCAGTACCGCCAATCTGCCTGCAGCTCTGTCCGCAGGGCAGTCCGTGAACATACCGGTGCGCTTCGTCCCCAGTTCTGAAGGGGCCAAAACCGCCACTTTACGCATTGTGTATGACGGCGTGAACTACGACACCGCGCTCAGCGGCGAAGGCCTTCCCGCGGGGCAGGTGACCATTGGTGACGGCAACAGCAACATGAACATTCCCATCTACCCCTATTATGGCTATACTTACAGCCAGAGCATCTATCTGCAGTCTGAGATCAACATGCCCAACCAGCGCATCGAAAAGATCTATTATTACTGGAACGGCAATGAGAACGCGACCTCGTCCGACCTGTGGGACATCTATATGGGTCACATCACTGCCGATTATTTCGATATGTCCCCTCAATGGGTACCCCTGAGCAATCTGACCCAGGTCTTCAGCGGCATTGTTTCCCTGCCCGCGGTTGAAGGATGGGTCGAGATCGTGCTGGCCAATCCCTTTTATTACAACAACACGGACAACCTGTTGATCGCGGTGGATGAAAATAGGCCCGGATATGACTCCAATTCTTCCTACTTCCATTCCACCGCCAGCCAAGACCGCCGCAGCATGCGTTATTCAGACGACAGCATCAACCCCGATCCGGCGAACCCGCCTATGAGCGGCATTGTCCAAGTCTTTGGCTATCCCAATATCAAGCTGCTGTTTGGCGATGCTCCCACCGATCCGATCTTCCAGTACTCACCAACCGACATAGATTTCGGGCTGGTGGCGCAGGACGAGCCAACTGATTGGGTGAATGTGACCGTCAACAACTACGGCGGCGGAATCCTTAACCTGCCCTCCAGCGCGTTGAGCATCATCGGCTCGCACGCGAGCCAGTTCCAGTTCAACCCCATCAACCTGCCAGCGACTCTGGCCGCGGGCCAGTCCGTCACCATTCCCGTGCGCTTCACCGCCACTTCCGAAGGGCTTAAAACAGCCACCCTGCGCATGGTGTATGGCAGCGTGAACTACGACGTAGCCCTCTCCGGGCAGGGGATGTCGGGCAATCTGGTGATCATCGGCAACGGGACCGGGATCGGCTCAGTGCCCGTTTATCCATATTATACCTATACCTATTCGCAATCCATCTACCTGGCCTCCGAGATCGGCATGCCCGGCACGATCGAAAGCCTGGCCTGGTACTGGAATGGAAATTCCGCGATCACGGAGCCCAATATCGACATCTATATGGGCCACACCAGCCTAAGCACTATGGGCAGCAATTTTCTGCCAATTTCTGGCATGACGCTGGTGTATTCGGGGCCCTACTCTGTAGGCACGACAGCGGATTGGCGCAACTTCATCCTGACCACCCCATTCAGCTACAACGGCACGGACAACCTGGTCATCGCGGTCAACGAAAATGGCGGGCCAGCCAATATCTGGTATTCACAGTTGGATGGATTCCACGTATCTTCGGTAACGGGACAGCGCAGCCGGTCGGTTTCCAATGATAACGCGGCTTATAACGCCTCGACAGTAACCGGCGGATACAACCTGACCATCGTCCCAAACCTGATGCTGAGCCTGAGTGGAGGGTCCGTGGGACAGCCTGATCCGCCGATTCTGACCCTACAGGCCAACGGAACCCTTTCCTGGGCAGCCATAGATGGCGCGGCCAGCTACAACATCTACAGCAGCAGCGATCCCCAAGGTACCTTCACCTATGAGGCTAGCACCAATTCCACTACTTGGCAGGCCCCGGATTTCCCGCAGGCGAGGAAATTCTATCGGGTTACCGCCTCGACGGAGCCGGCAGCCAAGATCCTGAAATGACCCCAAGGAAATCATTACCTCCTCGAATGAACCAATTACAACCCCGGTTTAGACCGGGGTTTTTTTATTCATTGAGGCGTTCCGTTTGGAAGACCTTATTCCCGGGGGCAAGAATCACTTGACGTAATCGGGGCATCAGCCAAAAAGGCGAAAATGATGACATTGGGAGAAGACATGTTTGCAGTGAGTTTTGGCAGCGACAACCATTCCGGAGTGCATCCCAAAATCTGGGAAGCAATGCGGAAAGCGGATGAAGGATATTGTGCGGCCTATGGCGACGATGAATTGACCCTGCGGGTCCTGAGAAGCCTGGAAGAGCTGTTCGGAGGAGGCTGCGAGGCGAGTTTTGTGACCACCGGCACGGGCGCGAACGTGATCGCCTTGCAAAACTACGTGCGGTCCTACCATGCGGTGTTCTGCGCCGCCACAGCCCACATCAACGTGGATGAATGCGGCGCGGTGCAAAAATTCACCCAGTCCCGGCTGAAAGTGATTGATACCCCGGATGGCAAACTCACTCCGGAACTGATCTTGCCAAACCTCTTAAATAACCGCGACCAGCACCATTCCCAAGGACGCGTCGTTTCCATCACCCAAAGCACGGAATACGGCACCCTCTACACTTTAGAGGAGTTAAGGGCCCTGGCGGATTTCGCCCACACTCACGAGATGTATCTGCATATCGACGGTGCCCGGCTGGCCAACGCGGCTGCGGCCTTGAACTGCACGATGCGGGAAATGACCAAGGACGCGGGAGTGGACATAGTGAGCTTGGGAGGAGCGAAGAACGGCCTGCTGTTCGGCGAGGCGATCATCAGTTTCCGGCCGGAACTCACTTCCGACCTGCGTTTCTACCGCAAGCAATGCACCCAGCTATTTAGCAAGATGCGCTATATTGCCGCGCAGTTTGAGGCCTATCTGGAAAATGATCTATGGAGAGAAAACGCGCTTAAAGCCAATGCCATGGCCGCTTTGCTGGCATCGCGTTTGCGGGAGATCCCGCAGGTGCGGATCACCCAGCCGGTGATGGTCAATTCTCTTTATGTGGTCCTGCCCCGGGAAACAACTCCGGCTTTGCAGGCAAAATACCATTTCTACATGTGGAACGAGGCCCTCAATGAGGTTCGCCTGATGTGCAGTTATAACACGACACAGGAGCAGATCGAGGAATTTATCCAGACCTTGCGAAAAATGCTCTAGCAACCGGCGGGCTAAACTACAGCCAGGTCCTTGAGTTTCCGGGCCTCGTCCCCTGCAGCTTTGGCAAACAGGGGGGTTTTTTCCTTGAAGATGATCCCCCGCGATGAATTGATCAGGATGTTGGGCATTTCCCGGGTGTCGGTCGCGTCCTGGAGAACGTCCTGGAGGTCTCCGCCCTGGGCTCCGATCCCGGGAATCAGAAAAATCCGGCCGGGCATTAGTTCCCGCATGCGCCTCAAATCCTGGCTTTGAGTGGCACCGACCACGGCGCCGACCTTATCGACGGCAAAGCCGTTGATCCAATCCGACACCCTTTCCGCCATGCCGCCCTGCAGAAAAAAATCCTCCGCCGAGGGATTGGAGGTCAGGGCAAGCGCGAAGGCAAAGGCCCCGTCCCTCTTCAGAACTGGCTTGAGGACATCTGAACCCATCAGCGGGTTGAGGGTGATGGCGTCAAAGCGGAGTTTGTCGAAAAAGCTGACGGCATACTGCTCCATGGTGTTGCCAATATCGCCGGCCTTGCAATCCAGGATCACGGGTATATCCTCGGGAATGTACTCGACCGTGAGCCGCAGAGCTTCCAGGCCCCGGCTTCCGTCGCTGAGATAGAAGGCCAGATTGGGCTTGTAGGCGCAGGCATGGGCATGGGTCTCGTCTATGATGCGGCGGTTGAACTCCCAGATCGGGTTGGCTTCCGAGAGCACGCAATCCGGCAGTTGGGTGACGTCCGAATCCAGGCCGATGCAGACGAGGCTTGCGGTGCTTTGCCAGCGGGCCTGGTATTTAGAGTAGAACGATCTTGACCGCATCGTTGCCATCCGTTTCTTCAAATTCCACGCTGATGATCTCTTCCTTGGAAGTGGGGACGTTTTTGCCCACGAAATCAGCCTTGATCGGCAGTTCGCGGTGTCCGCGGTCGATCAGCACGGCCAGTTGGATCTGTTTGGGGCGGCCGAAATCCATCAGCGCGTCGATGGCCGCGCGCACCGTCCTGCCGGTGTAAAGCACATCGTCGACCAGGATGATGATGGCGTCCTCGATATCGAAACCCAATTGCGAGCCTTTTATCACGGGCTGATGCGAGATGGTGGAAAGATCATCGCGGTAAAGGGTTATGTCCAATATTCCCACGGGAATGTCCTGGCCCTCGATCAGGCGCAGATAGTTGGAAAGCCGCTGCGCCAGAGGCACTCCCCTGGAGCGGATTCCCACCAGGCGGATCTTTTCCAGGCCGCGGTTCTGCTCGATGATTTCATGCGCCATGCGGTGGACGCTGCGCTCCATCTGCGCTTTGTCCATGATCGTGCTTTTTGTCTGCATCTTGACTCCTGATAGTGGTTTATTCCGGTTTGATGACGATCAGAACATCGCCCTTGCCGACCGTGTCGCCCGAAGTGAAAGGCGTCGAAACGACGGTTCCTTCGACCGGGCTGGGGATGTTGTTGTACATCTTCATGGCTTCCAGCACCAGAACTGTTTCGCCGACCTGGACTTTGTCCCCGACCTGTTTGTCATATTTGATGAACATTCCGGGCATGGGGGCATGCACCGGAGTGCCTTCAGCAGAATCTACAACAGGTTTGGCAGGTTTGGGTGCGGGAGCGGGAGCGGGATTGTTCTGGACTGGCGCGGGGGCCGGATTACTGGCTTTGGGAGCCAGGGCCGCGGGGGCTTGCGCAACCGGCGCGGTTCTCACCACGCGCGGATTTCCGCCTTTCTCTGACACTTCAACCTGGTAATAGGTGTCATCCACATATACATCGAACTGGCGAAGACCATCGGGTTTTTCGGTTGGCTGCTTGGCGGTTTTTTCAACCAATTGGCCGGCTCTGGCCTTTTGGCATAGCTCTTCCTGGCGCTTGACTTCTTCGATAGTGAGAGGTTTCATGTCTTCCGGCATGGGTTCCAGATCATACTTGATCCTGAGGAATTTCTTTCCGGTGAGATTGTATAGCGCCACGATCAATTGATCGTCCAGATCCTTGGCCAGGCCTTCGGTCTCGGCCTTCACCTTGTCCATGGCGGGTTCGATCACGTCGCCGGGGCGGACCGTGATGGGTTTTTCTCCGCGGGGATAACCTTTCAGGGCTTTTTTCTGTACTTCTGGGTCAATGGGCAAGGTCGTCTTGCCATAGAGTCCGTAGCAGAGGTCTTTTACCTGTTCGGTGATGCGGGAGTATTCGCCATCTTTGGTGTCAAACAGGGCATTGTTCACGGCTTGGATGCCCACGATCTGGCTGGTTGGCGTCACCAGAGGTATCTGGCCCAGTTCCTTGCGGACCTTGGGGATCTCGGCAAACACGTCGTCCAGCCTGTCGATGGCGTCCATCTGCTTGAGCTGGTTCACCAGGTTGGATAGCATGCCGCCTGGGGTCTGGTGGATGATGACGTCCGTGTCGATGATGGAAAACTTCGTGTTGTCCGCGAAATGCAGGTATTTGGGGATGTCCTTTTCCATTTCCTTGCTGATCTTGTTCAGCAGACGGATGTCGAACCCGGTGTCGCGGTTGGTGCCCAAAAGCGCGTTCACAAAGGGTTCCACGGCAGGATGCGAGGTCCGGTAGGCATAGGGCCCGAGGCAGGTGTCGATGATGTCCACCCCGGCCTCGATGGCTTTGAACAAGGCCAGATCACCCATTCCGCTGGTGAAATGGGTGTGGAAATGCACCGGAACCTTCACAGTTTCCTTCAGCCCCTTGACAATGTCGTAGGCGTCATAGGGAGCCACCAGGCCCGCCATGTCCTTGATGCAGACTGTGTCAGCACCCATCTCCTCAAGCTGTTTGGCTTTTTTCAGATAGTACTCCAGGTTGTAGGTTTCGCCACCCATGCGCTGTTCGGTGAGCGAATAACAGATCGTTCCCTGGAAATGTTTCTTGTTCTTCTTGATGATCTTGACCGCGGTCTGGAAATTGCGGAAGTCGTTAAGGGCGTCGAACACGCGGAAGATGTCTATCCCGTTGTCGCAGGCCCTTTGCACGAAGGCTTCCACCACATCGTCGGCATAGTTTTGGTAGCCCACGAGGTTTTGCCCGCGCAGGAGCATGGAAAAGGGGGTTTTCTTGATGTGTTTTTTAAGGACGCGGATGCGCTCCCAGGGATCCTCTCCCAGATAGCGGTGCATCGCGTCAAAGGTCGCTCCGCCCCATACTTCCATGCTGTAATAGCCAACCTGGTCCATGAGTTCGGCCACATGCAGCATGTCTTCCGTCCTGCCGCGGGTGGCGAACAGGGACTGATGCCCGTCCCGGAAGGACAGGTCCTGGATCTTGATCGGGTTTGCCGCCCTGGGACGGTCGGCTTCGTAGCGCATGGCGCTTTTTTCTACGATTCCATGTTCTGCCATGGTCTCTCCTTTTATCTGCTTCTTTTTATAATTCTGCGTTGGATGATGTCGCGGTATTGCATGGTTTGCTGGCGTCCGTAGGCCTGCCAGACGCTGGGCGCGTTTTCCAGCGGACGGTTGGGGTATTCAAGAACTGATTGTTCCGAGGTCAACATCGCCATCACTCCGGCGATGGCGGCAAGTTCCTTTTTGCTATCGCTCATGATCTGTTATCCCCGTGTTGCCCTTAGGCCGGTATGTTCCCATGTTTTTTGGGCGGCAGGCTTTCGCTCTTGCTGCTCAGGATTTCCAGAGCGTCGATCAGGCGCTTGCGGGTTTCGGAGGGCAGGATCACCGCGTCCACATAGCCGCGGGCGGCCGCCACATAGGGATTGTTGAACTGGTCTTCATAGATCTGGATCATTTCAGCCCGCTTGGCATCTTTGTCTTCGGCCGCGGCTATCTCCTTGCGGAAGATGATGTTGGCCGCGCCCTGTGCGCCCATCACGGCGATCTCGGCCTTGGGCCAGGCAAAAACCATGTCCGCGCCCAAGTGCCTGCTGCTCATGGCGATATAGCTTCCACCGTAGTCCTTGCGGGTGACGACCGTGAGTTTGGGAACGGTCGCTTCGGAGTAGCACCAGAGCAACTTCGCGCCGTGGCGGATGATTCCGCTATGTTCCTGATGCGTGCCGGGCAGGTAGCCGGGCACGTCAACGAAGGTCAGCAGCGGTATGTTGAAGGCATCGCAAAAGCGGATGAAGCGGGTGGCCTTGTCCGAGGCATCGATGTCCAGGCAGCCTGCCAGCACTGTGGGCTGGTTTGCCACTATGCCGACGACGCGTCCGTTGAGGCGGGAAAATCCCACGATCACGTTTTGAGCGTAATACTTGTGCGGTTCGAAAAAGAGGCCGTTATCCGCGATGCTGTGGATGATGTCGCGCATGTCATAGCTCATCTTAGGGCTGTCCGGAATGATCTCATCCAGTTCAGGGCATAGCCGCCAGGGATCATCCGCGCATTCTGTGCGCGGCGCGTCCTCCATGTTGTTGGCCGGCAAAAAACTGAGCAGCATCTTGATCTGCTGGATGGCGTCGGCATCGTTCTCACAGGCGAAATGGGCGTTCCCGCTCTTGCTGTTGTGAGCCATCGCGCCGCCGAGCTCTTCCTGGGTGGTTTCTTCGCCGGTGACCGCGCGGATCACGTCTGGTCCGGTGATGAACATGAAACTGGTGTGCTTGACCATGAAAACGAAATCCGTCATGGCGGGTGAATAGACCGCCCCACCGGCGCAGGGCCCCATGATCGCGGTGATCTGGGGGATCACTCCACTGGCGCGGGAATTGCGGTAGAAAATATCCCCGTAGCCGCGCAGTGCGTCAACTCCTTCCTGAATGCGGGCCCCGCCGCTATCCTGGATTCCGATCAGGGGAAGCCCGCTTTTCAGGGCCATGTCCATGACCTTGCAGATCTTGGCGGCGTGCATTTCTCCCAACGATCCGCCCCGCGAGGTGAAATCCTGCGAAAACGCGAAGACAGGGCGTCCGTCGACCAATCCATGGCCGGTGATCACTCCATCTGAGGGGATCTCGATGTTTTCCATGCCAAAATTATCGCAGCGGTGCTGCACAAACATATCCAATTCACGGAAGGTGCCGGGATCGAACAGCAGGTCCAAACGCTCGCGGGCATTGAGTTTGCCGCCCTGCTTCTGTTTTTCCACGGCCTTTTCGCCGCCCATTTGCAGGATCCTGGCTTCCTTCTCCTGCAGCTTCCTGATCGCGTCCTTGCTTGTTAACATCTCTGTTTACCTCTTGTTCAGGTATGATTCGGGTGTTTTGAAATTGGTTTTTTCACCAAATGCATATATTTTTCCATTTTTGAACAGAGCATTATTTCGTCAAGCAAAAGCGATGTTAAGCTGTCAAGTGCCGGTAAAACCGTGATAATTGCCCCCATGACAAGGCAAAAAAACCAGCCTCTTGTCCATTCATGGCGGCTAGTCTTGGCCTCTGCAGGCAAACTCCTGTGTCATCCCGGCGTCCTTGGCCTCCGCGGAGGAGCGCAGAAAGTGTGTGGGGTGGTTCGTCAGGGATCCAAATGAGTAGTTAGAGCACTGTCATCCCGGCGCAGGCAGGGATCCAGTTCTTTTAATACCAGTTAATTACGATCAGTTTATGTCTGACTGGGTCCGGGCCTGCGCCGGGAAGGCACAGCCTGTCGAACAAGAAATTAAGCTGTCGCCCCCCTTATCATTACGGTGTTAATACGGACTCATTACGGACAAAGTCCGTAATGAGTCCGTATTAACACCGTAATGATAAGGGGGGCCAAAGCAAAAAAGAGGAGTTGGATTGTCCCGAAATGGTCAATGGGAACTGCCCCGGGGCCGAAAGTACGTCAACAAGGTATGGACCCATTGTAGGACCGCTCAGTATTGGGATTCAAAACAACAACTCTTTGCCACTCTTGGCACCGCGATAATCCTCGGCGGCTAATACGGCCTTTCTTGAGGCGGGGTCGGCTGTTCCGCGCGGTTTTGACAATTTCCTTGACGAATCGGCACTTTTCAGGATTAGGTACTTTTTCAAACTAAGATCAACAGGTGGAATACATGCGCAATATCATCATAGCAGGCAATTGGAAGATGAACAAGGACGCCTTCGAGACAGAACAGTTCTGCCTCGATTTGGGAGACTATCTCAAGGATCACGATGAGGAAAGGGTTGTGCCCATCATCGCCCCCGTTTTTCCTTTTCTGGCCAAGGCCCAGTCTTTGCTGCAGGGAATTCCGGCGGCAGTGGCGGCGCAGGATGTAAGCGCCGAAACCGCAGGAGCTTACACGGGTGAGGTCTCGGCCGTGCAGTTGAACTCCCTGGGGCTTTCCTATTGCATCATCGGCCATTCCGAACGGCGCCAGTACCACGGGGAATCTGACGCCCTGATCCGGGAAAAGCTGTTCCGGTTGCGGGAAAACGACCTGATTCCGATCGTCTGCATCGGCGAAACCCTGGCTCAGAGAGAGGCCGGACAAACCGAGAAAGTGATCCTGACGCAGCTTGCCGGCTGTTTCGAGGAAGTGGAGCTGTCTTCCGGCCGTGAGGTCGTGATCGCCTATGAGCCCGTGTGGGCCATCGGCACAGGCAAAACCGCCACATCGGACCAGGCCCAGGAAGTGCACGCGCTCATCCGCGAATGGCTGGACAAGCAATTCGGGCAAGCCATCGCCGCCAATATCCACATCCTCTATGGCGGCAGCGTGAAACCCGGCAACATCCGCGAACTGCTGCTGCAGCCGGACATTGACGGCGGCTTGATCGGCGGGGCTTCTCTGATCCTGGAGGATTTTTGCGCCATGATCGACACCGCCTCCCAGGTGATCAAGATTAGGGGAGCCTAAGGTGCTGGATATCAAATATATACGCGCGAACATCGAAGCCGTGCGGACCGCGATACGCAACAAGAACGAAAAGGCCGATCTGGACGCCCTGCTGGCTGTGGACGAGAATCGCCGCAGGCTCCAATTCGAATTTGACAACCTGAAAGCCAGCCAGAACCAGGTTTCCCAGACCATCGCCCAAAAGAAGAAAGCGGGTGAGGATGCCTCCGGGCTTGTGCAGGAAATGAGCATCGTGGCAGACCGGATCAAAGCCGTGAACGCCTCCCTGAGCGAGGCCAATTCAGCCCTGGACGCGCTGTTGCTAACCATTCCGAACATCCCCCACCCCAGCGTGCCGATCGGCAGCAACGAAAGCAGCAATCTGGAGATAAAGAGCTGGGGAAGCAAGCCCGGCTTTGCTTTCGAGCCTTTGGACCACCTGGGTGTCGCGGACCGGAACGGACTGCTCGATTTGATGCGCGGGGCCAGGATAAGCGGCTCCGGATTCCCCATCTACACTGGTTTCGGGGCCAGGCTGGAACGGGCCCTGATCAATTACATGCTGGACCTGCATGTCGCAAAGCACGGCTACACCGAACTGGCCGTCCCGCTTCTGGTGACCAGAAAAACCATGACCGGCACGGGCCAACTGCCCAAGCTGGAAGCCGACATGTACCACGTGGACGAGGACGACCTGTTTCTGATCCCCACAGCCGAGGTCCCGGTGACCAACATCTATGGGGGAGAGGTGCTTCAGCATTCACAACTGCCTCTGAAATATGTGGCTTACACGCCCTGCTTCCGCCGCGAGGCCGGTTCCTACGGCAAGGACACCAAAGGCCTGCAGCGCTTGCACCAATTCAACAAGGTGGAAATGGTGCGCTTCGTGGAGCCGGAAACATCCTATTCCGCGCTGGAAGAAATGCTGCTGGACGCGGAGGAGGTGTTGCAAGCCCTGGGCCTGCATTACCGCGTGGTCCAGCTCTGCAGCGGCGACCTGAGTTTCGCCTCGGCCAAGACCTACGATATCGAAGTCTGGGCGCCCGGCTCGCAGAAATATCTGGAGGTCTCATCCGTGAGTAATTTTGAGGATTTCCAGGCCCGCCGCGCCCATATCCGCTATCGCGACGCGAGCGGCAAGGTGGGATTCCTGCATACTTTGAACGGATCGGGAGTGGCCACGCCGCGCCTGATGATCGCGCTGCTGGAGACATATCAGAACAGCGGGGGCGGCCTGGACCTACCGCAAGTTCTGGCCCCCTACCTGGGATGACTTCCTCAGCGCAGGGCAAAACTATTCATTGACAATAATATGGACTGGGCAAATAAGGAATATTCACCTTAGAAAGCTCATGCGGTCTCCGGACGGCGAAACAAGAAAAGATTACAAGGATAGGTCGCAATGGATAAAAGAGAGTTCGACATCTTTGAACTGGTCAGGTTAATCCTGAAGCATCGCAGGTTCGTGATCATATTTGTGGCCGTGGTGAGTGTCGCCGCGGTGGTCTACAGCCTGCTCACGCCCCAGATCTGGGAATCGCGGGCCACTTTCTATGTGGTGGGCGACCAAAGCAGCAGCCTGCCTTTCGACATCGCCGGCCTGGGCGGCCTGACGTCACAGTTGCTGGGATCAGAAGGCTCCCAGAATGCCATTAATTCGGTATCAGCAATGACTTCACGCGTCTTTTCTGAGGATGTGATCCGCCGTTTCAAGCTGATCGACTATTACCAGATCACCGAAGCGGATACTCTCAAGGCGATGGACATGGCCCTGAAACGCCTGCGCGAAAAGACTCTCAACATCGGCTACAGCACAGAGACCGGCCTGGTGGGCGTCCGCGTGCAGACCAAAAGCAAAAAGCTCAGCAGGGATATGGTGGATTACTATCTGGAGCGGCTGGATGTCTACAACCGCGAGCAGAAGGTCACGCGCGGCAAGATGAACCGCGAGTTCCTGGAGCAACGGGTAGGCGACACCCGCGCCCTGATCGATTCCCTGCTCCTGGAAGTGCGCGATTTCCAAACCAAACACAACTCCGTTGACCTGGAGGTCCAGACCAAGGCCATGATCGAATCATACGCCGCAGTGGTGGCTGCCAGGATGCAAAACGACGTCGAACTCGAGCTGGCGCGCAGCAACTATTCCGAGAATTCCCCCGTCTATGCGGAACTGAGGAAGCGCGGCGAGGCGCTTTCACAGCAGATCCGTGACCTCGAGGCCGGCAGTAGTGAGCTTAAACCGCGCTACCAGATCAATCTTTCCACCCTGCCAGATCTTGCTTCCCAGTTCGCTCAACTCCAGCTAAACCTTCAGATCCAGTCCAAGGTCTTCGAATTCCTCTATCCCCAGTTTGAGGCCGCGCGGCTGGAAGAACTGCGCGACATGCCCTCTCTGGAGATCCTGGATACCCCGCGCGAAGCGGGATTGCGGGCGCGGCCCAAACGTGCCGTGATCTGCATCATCGCCTTCCTGCTGGCCTGCCTGCTGGCCGTGGTCATCGTCCTGATCATCAATCTTCTCCAAAACAACAAAGACCGCCTGCAGGAGATCAAAAAGTCGCTCTGACAAGGCTTTGGCCATGATCCTCAAACGCCTGCCCCTGATCTTTGCCTGTGCCGGGCTCACAGCCGGGATTGTGGCCGCGGCGGCGGCGATGCAGTCCGTGGAAGCCCATCAGGTCGGCTTTGTGGGCCTCATCCTTGCGGGCTGGCTGCTCACCGGGCTGCTGTTTGGCTTCAGTGTGCGTAACAGCCTGCTGTTCAGCGCTTTGTTCTTTCTCAAGCCCTATCCCCAGAGTTTTATCAGCGTGCTGTTCATCCTGCCTCTCAGCCTCCTGCTCGAGTTTCAACAGGAAAAAAGGCGCAGCCTGTTGTTGCCCCATCCAGCGGCCCTGATAATTCTCTTTGCGGTAGCTGTTTACGGGTTCATGCGAGCCCGCAGCTTCGGCGATTCCTACCTCTATTTCCTCTCCACCGCGATCGTGCCGGGGATCTTTATGCTCCTGGCTGCCAACAGCCGGATCAGCAGAGCGGATTTTACCGCTTGGCTCAAGTTCATTGTCTACGTGGGAGTGGTGCTGGCGGTCATCGGGATCGTCATGGCCCTCCTCAATCCGGCTGAGCGATACGGTTCGCTGTGGATAACCGCCATGAATATTAATGGTTTTTACTTGCTGGCCTTCTTTTTCGCCATCGCCCTGGGGGTCGATTCCAGAGGCTCCGGAAGCCGGCATCTCTGGTACGCCTTTGCCTTTCTGATCCTGATGGGAATGCTCTACACCTACACGCGGATTGTCTTGGTGGGCGTTGCGGTCGGCTTTTTCCTGCTGATGCTGAGGATGAAACGGATGCGCTATGTGGGGATGGGGACCTTGCTGCTTTTACCTTTGCTGATTCCCTCTTCCATGATCAGCCGCATTCAATTGGGCTTCACTTTTGACTATTCGATAATCATCCGCCTGGTGGCCTGGTATTTTTCCATCCAGCAGATTATGCTCCATCCCTGGTTCGGGATCGGCATCAGTGTTTGGAAAGATTGGTACGCGGGCGCAGCGCCAATGGATATCCTCTACGCCGAGCATTCCCACAATATCTTCCTCAAGATCTGGCTGGAAATCGGCGTCTTTGGCTTCCTGGCGTATTTCTATTTGATCGCCGCGGTGCTGAGGCGCTATTATCTCAGGCTGGTAAAGCGCTCTGAGGACAATTTCCACCGCGTTGTCCTGATCGGCCTGGCCGCCCTGCTCGTGGCCTGCCTCACGGACATCTTCATCCAGCAATACCACGTCAGCCTGGTTTTCTGGAGTACTTTGGGCTTTGCCTACGCCCTCTCCAAAAATGAACCACAAATTGAGGAACAATGACAGAGTTTCAAAAACTCGTGGATATAATAGCGCAACTGCGCGATCCCGTTTCCGGCTGCCCTTGGGATGTGAAACAAACCTCCCAAAGCCTGGTGCCGAACTTCATCGAAGAGCTGCACGAAGCCGTGGAAGCGATCGAGGACGGGGATGGCGCTGCTTTGATGGAGGAACTGGGGGACCTCATGCTGCATGTGGTCTTCCAAGCCCAGATCGCCTCTGAGGAAGGCCGTTTCGACATCGCCGACGTCCTCCGCGGCATTGCCCAGAAACTCGTCCGCCGGCATCCGCATGTCTTTGGAGATCTGGATGTTGCGGACGCTGACGCGGTGAAGCTGAACTGGGAACGCCTCAAGAAACAGGAAAAGACCAAGCGCCAAAGCGTTTTGGAGGGTATTCCGCGCTCCCTGCCGGCCCTGATCTACGCTCAGCGGACCCAGGAAAAGGCCGCCTCGGTAGGTTTTGATTGGCCCAACATCACACCCATCCTGGCCAAGCTGAACGAAGAAGAGGCTGAATTGCGCGAAGCCCTTGACTCCGAGGACATTCTGCAGATCCGCGAGGAACTGGGAGACCTGCTATTCACTATTGTCAACCTGGCCCGCAAACTCCATATCGACGCGGAAAGCGCGCTCAAGGAAACAGCCCGCAAATTCCATAAAAGATTCAACTACATCGAAGAACACTACCGCAAAAACGGAGCCGACATCCATGAAGCAAGCCTCGAAGAACTTGACGCCGTCTGGGATCTCGCGAAAAAAGACTGACTATTTCAAATCCCTGCGCCTCTACCTGATCTTCAGCAGTGTGCTGATCTTTGCCGCCTTTGCCGTCTACACCCAGATCCTGATCCAAAACGCCAAACGCGAGCAGGAACACGTGCCCCGCATCTTTGCCAAATACATTGCCTACACGGATGCCTATCTGCGTCAGTCCGAAAAATACGCCCAAACCCTCGGCGAATTGAGCTCCAAGCACTTTGAATCCGCCCAGCAGCCCAATTACGAGGAGGCGATCAGTTCCTACATCCTTTTCGAGTTCATGCCCAACAACCCCATCCCCATCATCATCACGGACGCCAATCTCGAACCGCTGTTCTGGAACCAGGTTGGGGTCTCCCCGGATAGCAGCTTCGTCGACCTCTGCGAGGAATCCCAGCGGAAATTGAAGGCCTTCCTGCCTTTGATGAACTGCACCGAGATAAGCTACGAAGATGAGATCACCAACTTTGTCTATTACGCCCGCCCCACCTCTCTGCAGGAATTCATCAAGCAGATCGACTATTCCCTGGTGGTTACCGACAGACATAAAACTCCGCTCTACTGGCGCAATGTGGGCATTCCTGAAGCTGAGACCTGGGCTCAGATCAGCTCCGAGGAGCGCGCTGTCCTGCGGGAAAGGATCCTGGGAATGGATGAAATGCCGCTCGGCAATGAGGCCGACAACCTTGGCTACATCTACTTCAGCGCGCCCAAATCCCTTTCCCGCATCCGCTATTTCGTGATCCTGGAACTGGCACTGGCAATTCTTTTGATCGGCTTCAGCAGCTATGGCCTCTTGCTTTTGCACCGTACGGAAAAGGACACCCTCTGGATCGGTCTTGCCAAGGAAACCGCGCATCAATTCGGCACTCCGATCACATCCATGATGGGCTGGCTCGACCTGCTGCGGGAAACTCCGCCGGAAGGCTCATGCCGTCCGGATATGAACAAGATCCTCGACTACATGACCACCGACCTGGAGCAACTCAAGATAATCTCCTCGCGCTTCGGCAAAGTTGGCTCGCAGACCAAGCTCAAACCCCTCGAACTGCACAGGATCCTGGAAGAAACAGTGTCCTATTTCCACGACCGCATGCCGCATCTGAGCTCCCGCATCGAGATCCATCTGATCTCCAAGATCGAAGGTATCATGGTCATGCTGGACGCGGAACTCTTCAAATGGACGCTGGAAAACCTGATCAAGAACTGCGTTGACGCCATGTCCGGCAAGGGAGGGAACATAGTGATAACCGCCACCCACAACGCTAAACACGTCTTTCTGCACATCCGCGACGAGGGTAAGGGCATTCCTCATTCCCGCTGGAAAAAGATCTTCGATCCCGGGGTCACCACCAAGACCCGGGGCTGGGGACTCGGGCTCAGTCTGGCCAAACGCATCATCGAAGAATACCACCATGGCCATATCCGTGTCCTGGCCAGCACGATCAACGAAGGCACCACCTTCGAGATAAAACTCCATACCGACCACGCCAAATAGGAGGAAACAATGCATAACCTGCTCAGTTCAGCCCAAATGAAAGCCCTGGACCGGCGCACCATAGAGGAGTTCGGCCTTCCAGCCCGCCTCCTGATGGAAAATGCCGGCAGGGCCTGCGTCGAAACCATCTTTAATTCATATCGCCAGCATCTGCATGGTGGTGTTTGTGTTCTCTGCGGCAGCGGAAACAACGGCGGCGACGGGGCAGTGATCGCGCGCTGGCTGCATGAGGCAGGTTGCGAGGTGGGAATCCTGAGAATCGGCAAAGGCCCCCTCAGCACTGAAACCAAGGCCAACCTGGAACTGTGCCGCGCCCTGGACATTCCCATCCTGAACATCGCCTGTGACGAAGACCTGCCTCTGGCCCTGGAACTGCTCACAGCCAGCACTCTGGTTGTAGACGCGGTTTTTGGCATCGGTTTCAAAGGAAAGTTGGAACCCTGGCTGGATGAGCTTTTCTGCCTGGTCAATTCCTACGCGGAGTTCACCGTGGCGGTGGACATCCCCTCCGGTCTGAACGCGGACACAGGTTATTGCGGGAATTCCATTTACGCCGATGCCACGCTCTGCGTCGAAAGCCTCAAGCAGGGCCATATCCTGGGTCTTGGCAAAGAGGTTTGCGGCCAACTGCATCTTGTCAACATAGGCATCCCCAATTCCTATTACCGAGAACTGGACTGCGTCAAACTCTTCACTGAAGACGATTTCATGCCCCCCATGCGCCATTCCCACTTTCACAAGAACGATTTTGGCAAGGTCTATGTCTTTGGCGGGATTCCCGGCTACACCGGAGCATCCGTCATGGCAGCCCAGGCAGCTCTTCGTGCAGGCTGCGGCTACGTCTACGTCCTCCACCGGATCGAACTGATGGCGGTTTACGCGCTCAAACTCACCGAAGCCTTGTCCCTGGCCATTCCGGAAAATTCCAAGACCGGATTGCCAGACACCAAAACCTTGCTGCACCTGCTTTCCGACGCCTCATCCGTCCTGATCGGCCCCGGACTGGGTCGCGACGATTATGCCCTCAAGCTGCTGGAAACGGTGCTCAAGAACGTGAAAGTGCCTCTGGTGGTGGATGCGGACGGCCTCAACCTGATATCGGAAAACCCGGCGCTGCTGAAATTCGTTTCCCGTCCGAATGTCCTGCTGACGCCGCATTGGGGCGAGTTCGCCCGACTTGCGGGCATCGACAAGGATTTGCTGGAACAGGACTGCCTTTCGCCCTTGCGGAAATTCGTGGACCAGCACCAGGCCCGGGTGTTGCTGAAGAGCCATTTCAGCATCTACCACGATGCGGACTTCACCTGGGTCAACATCTCCGGTAACGACGGACTGGCCACAGGGGGCAGCGGAGACGTCCTGGCTGGCATCATAGCCTCGTTTTTAGCCCAGGGCCTGGAGATCCCGGACGCCGCCATCAACGCCTCATACCTGCTGGGTCACACCGCTGAACTGCTTGCGGAAGAAACAGATACGGCGTCCATTCTGCCCACGGACATCATCGACAACCTGTTCGTGAAAGAAAATCGAGAGGATTGATGTCGGGAAGGATATTCATCCTGCTGGTCCTGCTGGTCCTGTTCCAAGCCTGCACGGGCCAGGCCGATTCACCCAAATCACAAGAAGAAAAAGGAGACAAAGTGAGCAAGCTCGCTGCCATGAACACGCCCATCTTTTGGGCGGAGGGACATCCCGGGAAACTTGATCGGGAAAACTGGAAGATCGAGGTCACGGGCGCCTGCGAACATCCGCAAACCTTGACCTGGAAAGAACTTATAGCATTGCCGCAGGCCGAGGTCGACAGCCGTCTGACCTCCGTGACCCGCTGGTCTGTGCAAGGCCTGTGGAAAGGCGTCTCCCTTTCCGCCCTCCTTCGGGAAGTTGGTATGTTGCCCAGTTGCAAATACATACGGTTCTGGTCCGTGGGCCTGGTCTACGACACCTCCATCCCGGTGGAAATAGCCTTGCTGGAAAAATCCCTGCTGGCGCACAGCTTTGACGGCGAATTCCTGGACGAGGATTACGGCGGCCCCGTGCGTGCCTTCATTCCTTATCTCTGGGGCTATAAATCCGCCAAATCGGTCGTCAAGATCGAACTAATGGAGCTATACGTTTCCGGTTATTGGGAAGTTCGCGGCTACACGGACAGCGCTGAGATCGAACCCGGTCCCTGCCGCGATATCAATGCCGGCGGCGAGATCAAGCGGATCGAAGGCCCTGGGGAAGTGAAGTTTTAAGCTTGAACGTTTCCACCTCTCCCGAACAGGCACCCAAAGCTATTGCCAGTGCAGGCTTTTGCCTTATCCTGTATATACATGGATGTAATTTATGACCAACATGGAGATAAAAATGTTTGACGTAATAGCCGACACTACCCCAACTCCAAAGGCAGCCAGGACTAGTCGATCAAGGCTGAACCTCTTGCCGGGCCTGATCTTCAGCCTGATCTTTGTCGCCAGAATCGGGCTACTGGCCGCCCAGAGCAATCAGGCGGAGTATGACTTGGTGAAGACCTTTAAATTGCCCCAGGCCGCGGTGCCATTGAGCGAACTTAACCAGAAAGAAGAGGTCTATATGAAAGATGGAACTCCTTTCACGGGAATAGCTTATGAACGCTTTGAGAACAAGAGGCTGGCCCGCCTGCTCAGCCTCTATAAAGGACTCCAGCACGGCCCCATGTATCTCTGGTATCCTGACGGCTCCCCGCAGATGAGTGCCAATTACCGCCAGGGCAGGCTGAACGGCAGATTTCTGGGCTGGTACCGCCACGGCGGCGTCATCTACGACATGGTGATCAACCAAACAGGTTACGCGGGGGATTACGTTTCGGACGATGAAACCCGGCGCCTCACCGAAGGCGCGGATTCTGAGGGCGATGGCGATGCCAGGGAATCCAGTCAGGGCGAATAAGATACTGAAAGACATCGCTTTGCGGCAATATGGAACGCGTCTTGTGGCATCCGGTCTGAAGGTTTCGATTGGCATTACCCTGTTTCTGCTTCTCGGTTGCGCTTTGCTATCTGCCAATAAGACCGAGCTGCAGTTGCAGGAAGTTTCCCGCTTTGCCTTCACTTCCCACGACATGGCCACCCGCCGCGAAGCCGTGATCCGCTATCCATATGTCTATCTGCCAAACAGTTACGGCTTCCAGGTCAGCATTTGGGACAGCCTCGCGAATACCTTCACCGAGGTCGCCAATTACGGCGTGCAGGGCAGTGTGCATGAAATGGTCGCCTGGCAGGATTACCTCTTTCTGGCTGTGGGATATGGCTTTATGAGCGAAGTCCAGCCGGATATGGGGGCCCTTTACAAAGTGGACATTTCCGATCCGCTGCATCCCCAGGCCGCGGGACTTATGCCCGTGGGGGAGGAGGAGATCAAATACGGCAACCTGCATATCGTTGGCGACGCCCTGCTGGCTAATGACGAATACTATGGTGGTCTGCATAACCTCGTCCAGATAGACCCCGTAACCCTCAGCATAGTGGGCACTTATCCCGGCCACTACCATTTTGAGGTGATCCGGGGCCAGTATGTCATCTCCCGGCCTTACAATTCCAGCCAGTTCCACCTCTTCGACGTCGATCCCTCCTCCGGCCTCAATTTCCTGGGCTATCTCAGCCTGCCGCACTATACCGTCAACACTTTCCCCCTCATTTTCGACGTCCGGGACAGTTTTGTAGCCACCCAATGCGGCGAAGGGATCAGGATCTGGGACACCGCAAACCTCTTCAACTGGGAATTGCTGTCCATGGTTGAACAGCCATTTTCCGCGCGAGGGGTTTATGCCAGCGGCTGGTTGGTTGGGGCCAATTACGAAGTTGCCGAAGACCTCACCCGCTTCTACATCTACAACCTGACCGAGCCCGCCAACCCTGTCCTGGCCAGCACAACCAACTATCCTTCCGGCCTGGGCTACCCCACGGGCGGGGTGGAAAGAATGACCCCCCAGGGCACTTTCCTCTTCCATTGCAACATGAACCAAGGCTGTCTCTGCCTGGGTTTGGACAACAGCGGCAATCTGTCCTTCAGTGGCAGATGCTACCGCTTCAACCTCACATCCGGCCACGGCCGCAACTACGGTTCTTACATCCTGAGGTCCTCTTTCCGCGGCGGAGTGGCCTGTTTTGACGTCTCCGACCCCCAAAACCCTCACTACGCCTTCACCCTCTGGGATGGACTTTCCGTGCGCTTCGACATCTGCGGCGACCTCATGCTGGCGTTGTTTGACTCCAGTTCTGGAAACCCGCCCACCCAGAGGATCTATGATCTCAGCGACCTGCAAAACCCTCAGTTGGTGGCTTCCTACCCCCTAACCCAGTATGTTACGACCTTTTTCAATTACGATGAGCCCAATGCCTTTTACCAGCTTGACAATTCTGTCCCGAACATCTCAAAGTATTCCGTGCTGAACGATCAGGCCAGCCTCGTCTGCGGGGTTTACCTGCCCGAGCCGGTGCAGAGCCCCACCTTCGTGAACGGCCTGCTACATCTTCTCCGCCCCACTGCCAATGATGGGAACGGGCTCTATACCTGCAGTGGATTTCCAGAAAATGCCCCTCTGCTGGGTGAACTCATCCCCGCTTTCTTTCATCCGGACTACGCCGACATGTATAACGCCGGGGAATTCGCTTTTGTCAGGACTTTCAGCCACAGCCTGCCCGCCCTGTTTTACAATCCCACCACCACACTGATGGTCCGGCCTGACTATTTCGGCTTCGATTTTCGCAATTACGTATGCATCGGCCGCGAGACGGGAGTCAGTTTCTACGATTTCAGTGACGCGACGGGAATCCATGACTGGGTCGCCGAAGACCTCTTCCTGCCCCAATGCTCCTACACTACGGACATCGACTGGGACGACAACTACCTCTATCTCCTTTGCAACGACAACGTCGCCATCTATGCCTACACCATCACCACTGCTGCTGAAGACCCCGTGGCGCCCGCACCATTTGAGCTTTCGAGCTGGCCCAATCCCTTCAATCCCTCCTGCAGCCTGAAGTTCAGCCTGCCCCAAGCCGGCCGCGCCAGCCTGGACATCTACAACGCCAAAGGCCAGAAAGTGCGCTCCCTGCTGGACGGAGAACTTCCCTCCGGGGAAAGCACCTGGGTCTGGGAAGGAAGGGACGATTCCGGCCAGACCCTGCCCTCAGGATTGTATTTTGCCCGCCTCAGCACGGAGCAGGGAAGTTCGATTAGGAAACTGATGCTGATCAAATAAGGGAAGCCGGGGAAGCGTAAAACACATTAACGCGTTCCCCGCCTGGCCAAGAATTGCGCCATTCCCAACAAGGAGTAACATATGACCACAGTGATAAGGTACCTTATCCTGCTCGCGGTCCTGAGCCTCTGCATCGGCTGTTCCTGCAACAAAGCCGAAAAAGACACCGCGGAGGACCGGGCTTGGGATACACCACCCTCCGGATTCCAGACCAACGATTTTGCCTACAAGCTCTACCACGAGGCGGACCAGCCCGGCCAAAACCTCTTCTTTTCGCCCTACAGCATTTCCTCCGCCCTGGCTATGGCCTGGGGCGGCGCGCAGGGCGAAACCGCGGAGGGGATCAAGCAGGCCCTGACTTTTGTTTTGCCTCCCGAAGAACAGCATGAGGCTTTCCGCGCCCTGCAAAAGAGCCTGAACACCCTCGGCGCCGGGGGTAAGGCGGAATTGAACGCCGCCAACGCGCTGTTCGGAGCCCGGGCTAATCAGGATCGCCTGCTGGGAGACTATCTCAAACTCCTGCGCGACCAATATTCCAGCGAGTTGTTTTCGCTCGATTTTTCCGATGCCGAAGGCTCGGCGAAGTTCATCAACGCCTGGGTCGAGAAACGGACCAAAGAGCGGATCAAGGACCTGATCAGACCCAGCCACATCAGGGACAGCAACAACGGTTTGGTGCTGGTGAACGCCATCTATTTCAAGGGCAGCTGGCTGAAGCGGTTCGATCCCAAGCAAACACGCCCGGACAGGTTCTACACTTCCTCCCAGGTCAGGACTCCGGAAACGGCCAGACCCGTCCAGATGATGTCCCTCCGGGATAGCTTCGCCTACGCGGAACTTCCTGGATACCAGATACTTGAGCTTCCCTACGCCGAGCCGGACCTGGCCATGCTCTTCATCCTGCCGGAAGAGATCTGGCAGATGAAGATGGCCCTGAATCACGGCTCCCTGATGGAATGGCAGGAAAAGCTCGTGAGACAGGAAGTGCATGTCCAGATCCCCAGATTCAAATTCCAGCTAACCCTCGAAGGCCTGTCCGACATACTGAAAAACCTGGGCATGAACGCGGCTTTTGATCCAGACAGGGCTGACTTTTCAGGAATAATGAAGCTCAGCCCCGGCCAGCGGCTGTATATCCTGGACGTGATCCACAAAGCCTTTGTGGAAGTGAAAGAAGAGGGCACCGAAGCCGCCGCGGCCACCGGAGTGGTTATGGGCGTCACCTCCGTGGGACCGTCAGCGCCGGCCATTCCTGTCTTCCGGGCGGACAAGCCCTTCGTCTATATGATTCTCCACAAGCCCTCGGGCACCATCCTCTTCCTGGGCAAGTTCGCCGATCCGCCCCAAATGTAGACAGAGCCTTGTTTTTTCCCATTCCGCCCTCCCTTGACGGCGTTAATCACTTGTCTATCCACAGTCAATCACTTGTCTATTATAGACAAGTGATTGACTGTGGATAGACAAGTGATAGGCAGGGTGACAAGAGGGTAAGGGAAAATGAGGCCCGGCTTGAAGTTTCAGGCCATGTATTGGCCAAACCCCGCCGGAATCAGTCCTTTCCGCGCGGATGGCCCTTTTTGTAAGCTTCTTTCAGGTCCTCCAGTGTCACATGGGTGTAGATCTCCGTGGTGGAGAGGTTGGCGTGGCCGAGCATTTCCTGCACCGCGCGCAGGTCGGCACCGCGTGCCAGCATGTGGGTGGCAAAGCTATGGCGCAGGGTGTGGGGCGAATATCCCTTGCGCTGGGCCACGATCGCGAAGTAGCCGTTGAGGACTGTGTAGAGTTGGAAATCTTTGAAATCCCTGCCGCTTTTGGTGAGGAACAGCCGGTTTGAGCTGTGCTCCTTTTTCAGCTTATCCCGCGCGGGGAGGTAGTCCAGGATGGCGGAAAGGGCTTCTTTGCCCACGGGAACGATGCGTTCCTTGTTTCCTTTGCCGACCACGCGGGCCAGGCCTTTTTTCAAGTCGAGGTCGTTCATCTGCAGGTTGGCGAGTTCGGAGATGCGCAGTCCGGATGAATAGAGCAATTCCAGTATGGCGCGGTTGCGGATCCCGTAGACGCTGGATTGGTCAGGGACGCGGAGCAATGTGACCATTTCCTCCTCAGTGAAGACCTGGGGCAGCTTCTTTTCGAATTTGGGGCGTTTGATCTTGTCCATGGGATTTTTGGCGATGCGTCCGGTGAGCTTGAGATAGCGGAAAAAACTGTTCAGGGTGGCTGTTTTGCGGGCCAGGGTGCGGTTGCAGACGGGTTTGTCGTGCAGCCAGCGCAGGAAATCCCGGATCATCAGGACGCTGATGGCTTCAGTCTGCACATTGCTTGATTCAAAAAATCTTTCCAGGAAGCCCTGAAATTGTTCCAGATCGCGCTTGTAGGCAAGAATCGTGCAGGAAGACTTGGCCTCCCCGCGTATGTATTGCAGATAGTTTTCGACGTCATTTCGCATATCTTATTCCTTGAGGACGTATTTTTTTCTTGCCTGATTACTTGTCGAGAAAAAAATAGCGCTAAGCCAGTGGAGGTTTGATGAGCCAGTATATTTCAGCCAGCGCCAAGCTTGGCGGGAACGTCGAGATTGGCGTCAACGCCGTGATCCTGGACGAGGTCCGGATCGGGAACGATTGCCAGATCGGCCACAACGTTGTGATCCATCCGGGCAGCGTCATCGGGGAAGGCACGCGCGTTGACGACAACACGATAATCGGCAAAAAGCCGCTTTCCTCGCCGCGCAGCATCTTCAAGCCGCCCGTGGACCTGAAGCCTGCTGTGATCGGCCCTTTCTGCCAGATCGGAGCCAACGTGATCATCTATGCAGGGAGCGAGATCGGGGAGCGGAACCTGATCGCGGATCTGGCCACCATCCGTGAAAATGTGGCCATCGGCGACCTGAACATCATCGGCCGCAACGTCTCGATCGAAAACCACGTCCGCATCGGCTCACGCAACAAGTTTGAGACCAATTGCTATATCACGGCCTACTCCGAGATCGAGGACTACTGCTTCGTGGCGCCCTGCGTGGCCACCAGCAACGACAACTACATGGCCCGCGATCCCGAGCGGTTCCAGCATTTCAAAGGAATCACCATGAAACGCGGCTCCCGCATCGGGGTCAATGCCACCATCCTGCCTGGCAAGGTTTTGGACGTGGATGCCTGCGTCGCCGGCGGAGCGGTCGTTTCCCGGGACGCGCCTGCAGGAAAGATCGTTTTGGGTAGCCCAGCCAAGCCGGTGCGCGAGGTTCCCGAAGCCCAACTTCTCAAGAACAATCTGGATAAACAATGAAAGCGCTGCTGATCATCCCCACCTACAACGAGATCGAAAACATCGGCCGGATCATCCCCGCCGCGCTGTCACAAAGCCCGGACCTGGAGGTCCTGGTGATGGACGACAATTCCCCGGATGGCACCGCCCAGGTGGTCAAAGACCTGATGCAGAGCGAACCGAGGATACATCTGATCGAGCGTCCCGGCAAG
Source organism: Candidatus Syntrophosphaera sp. (assembly GCA_019429425.1). Taxonomy (NCBI): domain Bacteria; kingdom Pseudomonadati; phylum Candidatus Cloacimonadota; class Cloacimonadia (SeqCode); order Cloacimonadales (SeqCode); family Cloacimonadaceae (SeqCode); genus Candidatus Syntrophosphaera; species Candidatus Syntrophosphaera sp. The sequence goes on along the minus strand of JAHYIU010000001.1, from coordinate 35,736 downwards.
ATGGGGCTCGGCTCCGCCTATGTGACCGGCTTCAAATACGCTTTGGAGCGTGATTTTGACTTTGTTTTGGAGATGGACGCGGATTTTTCCCACAACCCGGATGACCTGCCCCGCCTGCTGGAAATGGCGCAGAAGAAAGACCTGGTGATCGGCTCGCGTTACTGCCAGGGCGTCAATATCGTCAATTGGCCCTTCAAGCGCCTGCTGATCAGCTATTTTGCCTCCAAATACGTCCGCGTGATCACAGGCATGCCGGTCAAGGATCCCACCGGCGGCTTCAAATGCTTCAACCGTAGAGTGTTGGAAGCCATCGACCTGGACAAGATCCTCTCCGACGGCTACGCGTTCCAGATCGAAATGAACTTCCGCGCCTGGGTCAAGGGCTTCCGCATCAAGGAGATCCCGATCGTATTCACCGAGCGCCTCAACGGGGTTTCCAAAATGAGCCGCCACATTGTTTGGGAGGCCGTCTGGATGGTCTGGAGGCTGCACCTGCTAAAACTTTTGAAAAGGATAAAATAAGGAGCCAATGATGAAAAAATCCCTGTTCCTGTTCCTGTTGCTGTTCGTTCTGGTTGCTGCTCATGCCCAATTTACGGAACCAAGGTCCTATATCCAGAGCGTGATTCTGGACAATGGCCAGATCCCCACCCTGACCTGGGCTGAGGAAAAATCCGCCGAGGAATACCTGGTGCGGGCCTGGATGCTGGAGCGTCCGGATGAGATCCTGAGCACGGACGAACACTCCGTCTGGCATCTGAACCTGCTCTCGTTCGGCGATGATATCGAGTATCCCGTCACGGCCGTCGTCATTTTGGAAATGGGGAACTTTGCCTCGCGTTGGGAAGTGGGCGAAACCATCCATCTGGAGGTAACGCACAAGGCCAGCGGGGAACTGGTCGAATGGGAGATCACTGTCCCTGAAGGATCAGGACCGATCACCATTTTGGACACTCCGCAGCTCATTCCGCCCTTCAGCAAAGCCCAGAAATAGCAATGCTGGAACGCATCAACGCGCCGCAGGAAGGGCTCGAGGACCTTGAGTTCGACCGCGCCCTGCGGCCCCGCAGCCTGAATGAATTCATCGGGCAGCAGCAGATCAAGCAACTGCTGGACATTTCCATCCGGGCAGCCAAGCTACGCAAAGAATCGCTTGACCATGTGCTCTTTTTCGGCCCTCCCGGGCTGGGAAAGACCACCCTGGCCAGCATCATAGCCCGCGAACTGGGAGTCGACATTACTATCAGCAGCGGGCCCGTGATGGAAAAACCAAGCGATCTGGCCGGCATCCTCACCAACCTCCAACGCCACGAGGTGCTCTTCATCGACGAGATCCACCGGCTCAGCCATGTCATCGAAGAGTATATCTATCCAGCCATGGAGGATTTCCAGATGGAGATCATCCTGGATAGCGGGCCCAGCGCCAGAACGCTCAGGATCGGGGTCGAGCCCTTCACCCTGATCGGCGCCACCACCCGGGCCGGATTGCTAACGCCGCCTCTGCGCGACCGTTTTGGCATTGTCCTGAGGCTGGATTATTACGATTTTGACTCCATCTGCCAGATCATCAAGCGTTCCGCCGGCATTCTGGAGATTCCCGCGGATGAAGACGGGATCAAGGAACTGGCCCGACGCAGCCGGGGCACCCCGCGCATCGCGAACCGCCTGCTGCGCCGGGTGCGCGATTTCGCCCAGATCATGGGCGACGGCATCATCACCCTGGATATCGCGCTTAAAGCATTGGAAATGCTGCAGGTCGACCACGCCGGCCTGGACGAGATGGACAAGCGCCTGCTGCTCACGATCATGGAAAATTACCGCGGCGGTCCGGTCGGCCTTAAAACCCTGTCCACAGCGATCGGCGAGGATTCCGGCACCATCGAGGAGATCTTTGAGCCCTATCTCGTGCAGCAGGGCTTCCTGGAACGCACGCCGCAGGGCAGGAAAGCCACCTTCAAGGCCTACAAACATCTGGGTGTGACGCCCTATTCCGAACAGCAGGATATCTTCTGATCCCGCCTGGTGTTTCAATTCCATATCAAAGCTGGATTAACTAACAAATAGAACAATATGGGATACAAGGCCAATATCAGCAGCAACCTGATCAACCAACTCCTGCGGATCGTCATCGGCGGCGCCACCAGCATCATCGTGGCCAGGGTTCTGGGCCCCACGGGACAGGGCTACATAGCTTACATCATCCTGGTATTCATGCTGATCGGGGATTTTGGCCATTTCGGCCTGAACAACTCCACCATGTATTTCAAGAAGCGCAGCGCCTACGACCCCAACCACCTCTTCAATGTCAATGTGACCGCCCTGGGCCTGATCTTTCTGGTTATCTCCGCCCTCGTTCTGCTGCTCCGTTCAACCGGGATTGCCCTCACCGGCTACAACTATCTCTATGTCTTTGGCGGGCTTGTCTTTGTGGCCTCAGACCTGTTCTTCACCAGCCTCCATTCCTGGTATGTGGGCGATGAGCGCATCCTGGAAAGCAACAGATACATCATCACCGTTTTCCTCGTCAAGAGCGCCCTCATCCTGATCCTCTGGCTGGCAGGATTCCTCACGCCGCTTACCTTCTTCGGTGCCACGGTTTTGGGAATGCTGCTCAACGCCCTTTATCTGGCGCGCCATACCGGGCAAAAATATACCCCGGCGATCGACACCAGGCTGCTCAAGGCCGAATTCTCCTATGGCGGAGTCCTCTGGTTGGGAGCGATCTTTTCCTTCCTTTATTTCCGGGCCGACCAGTTCATGATCAAGGGAATGCTGGGCATCAGCGATCTGGGTGTCTATTCCATTGCCGTGGTCCTGGCTGAACTGCTGTTTTTGGTTCCCGTGAGCATCAATTCCGCCCTTCTGGGCAAGCTCTACAACATCGATAAACCCTCTCTGGCGAGGGGCATTATGGCCCGCACGCTGAAGCTGACCCTGTATGTCAGCGTGGCATTGGCTCTGGTGGGGATCCCGCTATGCCTGCTCATTCCAGCGGTTTATGGCCAGGCATATTCCGGCGCGGTGCTCAGCACCATGATCCTGCTGGCCGGAGCGGTTTTCGCCTCCGTGGCCAAGGTCGCGATGCAGTATTTCTTCACCCTGGGGAGGCCCAAAGTCCATCTGTACTCATCTTTGGCCACCCTGGCAGTAAACGTCACGCTCAATTTCATCCTCATTCCCAGATATGGCATCACCGGTGCCGCGATAGCTTCCGCCATTTCCTATCTGGGATATGGACTCTTCTATATAGCCATGTTCAGATTCCGCGAAGGATTCAGCTTCCGCGACATGTTCCAGCTCACAAGTGAGGATCTCCAAGCCCTATGGAAAAAAGCCTGACCGACAAAAGCCTCAACCGGGGTTATCTCTGGCACGGGGGAAAGTTCCACGCCCAGATTTCGGAACAGATCTTCCCTGAAGACTGCTCTGAGGTACGTTTTGCCAGTATCCTGAAAGAGTCCGATGGCTGTTTCCGCCTGGTTTTGGATCGTGAACACCACATCTTCGCCGCTGTGGACCGGATCCGTTCCCTCCCTCTGTTTTATGCCTTGCATAACAACGCTTTGCTGCTCAGCCACGATGCCTTCGAACTCCGCTCCCGCTTGAAAACTCCGGGCCTCGACCAAAACGCCCTGACCGAGTTTCTGCTGGCTGGCTACACCTGCCTGGGCGACACTCTCTGCCCCGGCTTGAAACAGCTGGAGGCCGGCCAATACCTGGTTTGGGACAAACTCACCCAGACCCTCGAAGTGCGTGACTACTTTATTTACAGGCAAAACTTCGACCATCCGGCCGACCCGCTGGCAGAACTGGACAAGATGCACGAGAGAGTCTTTTCCCGGCTGATCGAAAGCGCCGCCGGGCGCACCATCGTGGTTCCGCTCAGCGGTGGCTTGGATTCGCGCCTCATTGCTGTGATGCTCAAGCGTTTGGGCTATCCGAAGGTTATGTGCTACACTTTTGGCAGCTCCCTGCAGGACGAATGCGTCACCTCGCGCAAGGTGGCCAGATTCCTCAACCTGCCCTGGACCATCATTGAAACCAACCGCCGGATGTGGTATCAGGCCTACCATTCAGACGAAATGCGGCGCTATTTCCGCTTTGGAACCAATCTGAGCTCGCTGCCCCACGTGCATGACTGGCTGGCTGTGAAACAGCTTCAGGAGAGAAAACTCATTCCGCCAGACGCGATCATCGTTCCGGGCCATTCCGGCGGAATGTTCCAGGGTGCCGATCTGCCCCTTTTGTTTGAGAACCGGGAGGAGATCACGGCGCGCGAACTTCTGGATGCGATTCTGAAGGAGCACTACGACCTCTGGTATTGCCCCAATGACAGGCGCAACAAGCTTTTTGGGCAGCGGGTGGGCGATCAGCTCCAGATCCCGGAAAACGTGAAAGTGGAGATCGCCGCCTCGATCTTCGATGAATGGGACTGGCGCCAGCGCCAATCCAAGCTTTACGTGAACTCCCTGCGCATCTACGATTTCTTCGGCTACGACTGGTATCTGCCGCTCTGGGACATGGAATACATCGATTTCTGGACCCGTGTGCCCCTCCAACTGCGGATGAGGCGCGAATTGATGAACCAATATGCGAAGAAATGCCAGTCAGTCCCCATCCCCGCCTACAACGATTATCCTCTCTCCAGAAGGATCCACAACAGATACGCGCGCATGCAGGCCGGCAATCTTCCGGACCAGCGCTACGGCAGATTCCTGGATTACCGGAACCGCCACGATTATCTTTTCACCAAGGTTTCCAGCCTCCTGGCCCCCAACCTGGCCTATCCCGACTTCGTCAATCCGGACCTGAACGTCCTGGACGCCAACATCAACGCCCTCCAGGCTTTGTACTACATCAGGGAACTGGTTTCCGGCCGCCTGGACCAGTAGATCTTTCTAGTCAAACCAAGCCCGCGAGATCCCCTTTTCCCCTTATGCGCTTCTCCCCGTCTCATAACTCAATGAGGAGATAGATCTTACGCCGAACGCCTAAAAATACCGCACCAAGATGTAGACCGTGCTCAAGCCCAGAGAGAGCAGGGTGAAAATGATGCTGATCTTGGTGAATTTGAGGAAGCTGATGTGATAGCCGCTCTGTTTGGCGATGCCGACGGCGATGATGTTGGCCGAGGCGCCGATCAGGGTCCCGTTCCCGCCCAGACAGGTTCCCAGGGATAATGACCACCAGACTGGGTCCATCATTTTGGGGTTGTTGATCACGGTCCCGATCTGCTTGAGGACGGGGATCATGGTTGCCACGAAGGGCACGTTGTCGATGCAGGCGGAGAAAACTCCGGAGATCCAGAGGATCGCCAGGGAGGTGGAACGCGGCTCTGCATGGGTCGTGGCGATGACCTGCCGGGCCAGTTTGTCGATGAACCCGGTTTTGACCAGCCCCTCCACCAGGATGAACAGCCCGGTGAAGAAGAACAGGGTCACCCAGTCAATATCCCCGGCCATCACAGGCTCCATCTTTTTGCGGTTGCTGAGCACCATCAGAAACAGTCCCGCGGTCATGGAAATGGTGGCCGTGCCGATGTGCAGGAATCCGTCCAGGGCCAGTCCGGTGAGCATGAGCACCAGCACGGTGAGGGAAATTCCCAGCTGCTGCTTGTTCGTGATCAGGTTTTCTTCCTGGTAGCTCATCAGCTTGGCCCGGTCTTTCATGCTTACGCGCAGGTTTTTCCTGAACAGCAGATAGATTATCCCCAGGCTGAAGCCCACCGCGACGATCACCAGAGGTGCCAGGTTATAGACAAAATCGAGGAAATTGTAGCCTGTCGCGCTGCCGATGATGACGTTGGGCGGATCGCCGACCATTGTCGCGGCCCCGCCCATGTTCGCGGCCACGGACATCGTGATGATGAAGGGTATGGGCGAGATCTTCAGTTCCCCGCAGATCAGCATCACCACCGGCACCAGGATCATGATCGCGGTCACGCTGTCCAGGAAGGCGGCGAAAAACGCGGTCACGACATACATCATCATCATGATCAGGAGCGGATTTCCCCGCGCCAGCTTGGCCGTCCTGATCGCCACATACATGAACACCCCGGTCTTGCGCAACACGGAGATCACCAGCATCATCCCGATCAGGAAGAAGATCACGTTCCAATCCACCGCCCGGAAAGCCTCGCCCTGCGTGATGATCCCGGTCATGACCAACAGGAAGCCCCCGATCAGGGAGGCCAGCATCTTGTTGATCCATTCGGTGATGATCAGGATGTAGGAGATCACGAAGATCGCCATCGCGGCGAGCATGACAAGAGTCTGGCTCAAGCTTTGATCACCTTTCTGAATACGTCCATGGCGGTGAGGACACCAACCAGGGTTTTTCCTTCCACAACGCAGAAATAGCGCTGCCGTTTCTGGATCATGTAATACACCGCTTCGATGATCGAGGCCCCGGGGGAAAGGGTTTTGGCATCGCGGCGCATGACCTCGCGCACCAGGATTCTGTCCTCCTGTTCAAAGAGGCTTTCCAGAGGCTCGTAGGAACGCAGGAAGGCCAGATCGTCGATCATCATCACATAATGCGGTACTCCCACTTTGAGCACATCCAGGATGTTGACCTCACCCAGATAGTGCTTATGGTCATTCACAACCGGGATCATGGAGATCTTGTGTTCGTTCATCAGGCTGTCCAAAACACTCAGCGGCGCGTCCGGCGAAACGCAGATGGGGTCCACGACCATGATGTCCGCGATGCAGATGTCTTTGCCCACCTCTATGTTGCTCTTGCGCAGGTAATTGACCACCCCGTACCCGTCGCTTTGGGAGCGGAGTTGGGTCATGGCCTCGCTATCCAGGGAAAGCTTCAGCAAAGCGGAAACAACGTTCAGATATAGCTTGGAGGATGATTTGTCCGTGAAGATCAGGGCCACCCAGTTCACCTCGACGCCCTCGTAGTCGATCGGATTCTGCAAAAAGGTGATGCCAATGATAGTGTCCTCCAGCCCTTCGATGCGCACGTGGGGGATCGCGATCCCGGAAGGATAGGCCATGGAAGATTCCTTTTCCCGGTCCGCTATCGCGGGCAGCAGCGGCTTGCCGCAGAGGGGGCTGGCATAATGCTTCTGCTGGCAGATGCGGTCGATGATGTCCTGATACACCTGCTCCCTGCCCAGCACGCGCGGTTCGATATGGATGGTCTTGGGATCCAGTAAGTTTGCCAATAGCATCTGTTTACCTCGCTCAAATTCTTTAACGATGGCATTATTTCCGCCCGCGTTATCCGGTCAATGATTTTGTTCCGCCCTCTTTTCACCCTGCCTATCACTTGTCTATCCACTGTCTATCACTTGTCTATTATAGACAAGTGATAGACAGTGGATAGACAAGTGATTAACACCGTCAAGGGAGGGCGGGATGGGGAAAGTGATGGGATACAAGGCTTTAAATCTATAAATGGCTGTGCTGTGAGCGGGTCAGACGGGCCAGCCGATAAAATTGTTTGACAAAAGGAGGAGGGTGGGGGAGCATGGAATAAGGAAAAAAACACCGCCGGGATCTCCCGGAGGAGGAAAGCGATGAACAGACGTTTGACAGTTTGGATTTTGGGTTTATTAATGATGGTGGGAGTGGCCAGCTTGGAGGCGACCCAGCCCTTCTGGAGCCTGGAACCCAGCACTCAGGAGATCGTGCGAGCTGACTCGATGACCGGGTTCTTGATCTCCAAGTATGTCATCAACCTGGCGATCAACGACCAGACGCAGTTCATCCAGGGCAGCGTGACTGCGTATGTCTATGCCCAACAGAATCTTACCGGCATCGACTATGAACTGGAGGGCGATTCCCTGAGCGTGAACAGCGTCCTCGTGGATGGCGTCGCCAGCGCTTTCACGCATCAGGACGGGATCATCCACATTCCGCTCTCTGTCTCGCAAGGCATCTTCACCACCACGGTCCACTATTCCGGTGTGCCGAGCCGCAGTCCGGCGCCCTACAACATCGGCATGATCTTCACCCCCAATTTCATCTACACGCTATCCAACCCGGACGCCGGGCGCTATTGGTGGCCGAGCTATGACCATCCCTGGAAGAAAGCCTGGGTGGATTGGCACATCACCGTGCGCGAGGACTGGCTGGTGGCGGCAAACGGGGTCCGCTACGCCATAACGGACAATGGCGACGGCACCCGCACGCACCACTGGACCTGCAATTCCAACGTGGCGACCTACGTGATGGGCTTCGCCGCCGGGCCCTATATCGAGTTTGCCCAGCAGGCGGGCGCTCTGCCGGTCCAGAATTTCGTGACGTCCGGGCAGCTAAACAACGCCCAGACGGACTTTGCCAACGTTCCGGCCATGATCGCCTTTTTCAGCGACATTTTCGGCCCCTATCCCTTCCAGAAATACGGCCACATGGTGGTTCCCATGACCACCTACGCGGCGATGGAACACCAGACCATGACCACCTTCGGCGCCGCCTACCTGACCGGCAACCAGCAGTATGAATCGATTGTGGCGCATGAACTTGCACATCAATGGTATGGCAATTACGTGACTCCCATCACCATGCGCGAAGTCTGGCTCAAGGAGAGTTTTGCCACCTATTCCGAGTTTCTCTGGGAAGCGCATCACGAGGGCTGGGAAGCCGGCTGCGACTACCTGCGCGACAATATCCAGCAGTATTACATCTCCTGGGAGAACAACAACGGGCCCCAAACCATCTTTGACCCTGAATACAACATGATGTTCGCCCCGCCCACCTATGAAAAATCCGCTTCCGTCCTGCACATGCTGCGCCTCAAGCTCGGCAACGCGGCCTTCTTCCAGTTCATCCAGTCCATCCTGACCACCTATCCCGGCACCAACATCAACACGGCGGAATTCATCGACCTGGCGGAACAGGCCGGCGGATTGGACCTGACCCAATTCTTCCAGCAATGGATCTATTCCCCGGGCATACCCAACGCCACTTTCACCGTGCTGCACAACGATTCTGGCCTGGGCAAGATCATCGGCACGACTACCAGTCCCACCGCGACCTGGTTCGATATCGACGTTCCCATCAGCGTTCCGGGCTCGGCGGTGGCGGATTCGGTGGTTATCCGCGCGACTCCAGGTGGCTTCGTAAACTACTTTCCCATAGGGCTTTCGGATGACATGAGCGGCATCAGGATCGATCCCAACCATTGGGTTCTGACCCGCTCCTTCAGCCAAAACGCGATGCTGCTGGAAACCTGCCTGGCCTACAATCAGGCTGTGGACCTCACCTGGAGCGAGTTTGGGGCCGGCATCGACCTGAATGGCTACCATGTTTACCGGCGCGAGCTACCCTCCGGGGCTTTCATCCGGATCACGGACAACCCCGTCCTGGGATTGGCCTATACAGACCTAACTGTCACCAATGGAAACAGTTATGAATATTATGTGGTGGCCGTGGACACGGAAGACTTCCATTCGCTGCCCTCCAACGCGATGCTGGCCGAACCGATAGATTTTCCCTTTGACCAGGGCTTTTTGGTGGTGGACGAGACCCGGCACGGCAACGGGGCCAATATTTCGCCCACCGACGCCGAGGTGGACGCGTTCTATGATTATGTGCTGCAGGATATTAACTATACGCAGTGGGATGTCGATGAACAGCCCGGGCTGTCCATCAACCACTTGAGCCACCATCCGCTCGTGCTCTGGCACTGCGACGACTTTTCGGACATGCAGCTGATCAACCATCTGAACATGCTGGGAAGCTATGTCCTGAGCGGCGGAAAGCTGCTTATCTCGGGCTGGAAGTACCCCAGCCAGTTCGACACGGCTTTCCTGAACAAATTCCTGCCCGGGATCACGCCCGTGCTGAACAATTCCGCGGTTCTGGTCTCAGCCCAGTCTGCTGCATATCCAAATCTGCATCCCGACCCTGCCAAACTGGCAACGGCCTGGAACGGCATGCTGCCCATGAGCTATGTGTTTTTGGGCGCGCCGGACCCGCTGTACCGGGCCGAGATCCTCAACGGCGGCGTGAATGACAACGAGCCTCTGGCAATCCGGGTGGAGCATACCGGAACCCTGGCCCTGCTTGGCTTTCCGCTCTATTTCATGCTCCAGGATGAGGTCCGGGCTTTCCTGAACCAGTTTCTGCCGGAATTTTATCCTCCCCTGGCCTTGTCTGATCAGCCAATTCCCGGTCCGGCCCTGGCTCTGAGCTGCCATCCCAACCCTTTCCAGCAAAGCGCGGAGATCAATTTCAGCCTGCCGGCGGACAAGACCCCGCTGAGCCTCGACGTCTACAATCTCAGGGGCCAGAAAGTGCGCAATATCGCGACGGGGGCCTATTTCCGGGGTACGCATCAGGCCGTTTGGAACGGTCGCGACGATCTGGGCCGAAAGGTTGCGGCGGGGATCTATCTGATCGAACTGCGCGCTTCGGGACAGCGCAGGAACCTGAAGATCCTGCTCTCCCAATAAGCGAAATGACCTTCCGGCCGGAATTTGGCTTTACGAAATCAGGCCCTTGAATAAATTGGCATCCGAGGATTGACAGCCATGCTGAAGCTGTAATCTTCTGGACTTAAAAACAATATTCACAAAGCATTGAGGAACAAGCGATGGCACCATCAAAACAGCTTTACAGGCTGCGGGAAATGCGCGATAATGCCACTTTGGGCGGAGGCTTAAAACGCGTCCAGGAACAGCATGACAAGGGCAAACTGACCGCCCGGGAGAGGATCGCCCTGCTCGTCGATCCGGACAGTTTTGAGGAATTCGACCTCTTCGTCACCCACCGCTGTACTGATTTCGGCATGGAGGAACAGGTCTTCGCCGGAGACGGCGTCGTGACCGGCAGCGCCACCATCAATGAACGCCTGGTCTACATTTTTGCTCAGGATTTCACGGTGTTCGGCGGCTCGCTTTCCAAGACCTACGCGGAAAAGATCTGCAAGATCATGGACATGGCCATGAAGAACGGCTGCCCCGTGATCGGACTCAATGACAGCGGCGGAGCCCGCATCCAGGAAGGGGTGGACGCTTTGGCCGGCTACGCTGAGATCTTTTGGCGCAACGTGATGGCCAGCGGCGTGATCCCCCAAATATCCGCGATTCTGGGTCCCTGCGCTGGCGGAGCGGTCTATTCTCCGGCCATCACGGACTTCATCCTGATGGAAAAGCACAACAGCTATATGTTCGTCACCGGCCCCAAGGTGGTCAAGACCGTCCTGAACGAGACCGTCAGCACGGCCGACCTCGGCGGCGCGGGGGTGCACAGCAGCAAAAGCGGCGTGGCGCATTTCATCACCAACAGCGAGGAAGAGACCCTGCTGCTGATCAAAAAGCTGCTCAGCTACCTGCCTTCCAACAACATGGAGGATCCGCCCTATAACCCCACCCACGATCCGATAAACCGCTCCTGCGACCTTTTAGACGACCTCATTCCAGAAAATCCGAACAAACCTTACGATATCCTGGACGTGATCCAGGAGATCGTCGATGACCGGGAATTCCTTCAGGTGATGATGAACTATGCCCAGAACATCGTGGTCGGCTTTGCCCGCATGAACGGCTTTCCCGTTGGCATAGTGGCAAACCAGCCCAAGGTCCTGGCCGGGGTATTGGATATCGACGCTTCGATCAAGGCCGCCAGATTTGTCCGCTTCTGCGACGCCTTCAACATCCCGCTGATCGTGCTGGAGGACGTTCCCGGCTTCCTGCCCGGCACCAATCAGGAACACAACGGAATAATCCGCAACGGCGCCAAGATGCTCTACGCCTTTGCCGAAGCCACTGTTCCCAAGATCACTGTCATCCTGCGCAAGGCGTATGGCGGCGCCTATTGCGTGATGAACAGCCGGCACATGCGCGCGGATATCGTCTATGCCTGGCCATCTGCCGAGATCGCGGTCATGGGCCCCAAAGGCGCGGTGGAAGTGATCTTCCGCAAGGATGCCCAGAGTTCCGATGATCCCAAGCAGACCCTGCTGGAGCGGGAGGAGGAATACCGCGAGAAGTTTTCCAATCCCTACGTGGCGGCCGAACGCGGCTACATCGACGACATCATCGAACCTTCGCGCACCCGTTTCCGGCTGATCCGGGCCCTGGAAATGCTGGCCAACAAAAAGGACACCATTCCTCCCCGCAAGCACGGGAACATACCGCTTTAGGAGAGATCGCGATGCCCAAAACCATTTCCCTCCTGATCCTGGCCCTGCTTGGCGCTGCCTTCCTCTTCGCGCAGGTGGATGACACTCCCCCACCTACCATCGAGGACCTGCAACTGCAGATCCAGGCCATGTCCGACAGCCTGCTGCAATTCCGCGAGCAGGAGATCTACAGCGAATACGGATTCCGGGACACGGACAAACTGGAAGACGTTGCCGCGAAGCTGCAGATCGCCAACATTGCCCAGTGGAAAAGCTATCTGGAGATCGAGCCGGAAAACGAAGTGCTGGACAAAATGAGCCTGCGCAAGCTGGGGATCTCGCCCTATCGAGCCTTGCTGGCACAGCAATACAGCATCTACGGCTTCACCGAACTCAGCACCCTGGATGAGCTCGCGGCCCAGAAACAACTGCCGATCAAGAAACTGCGCCAGTTCGCGGGCATAGAAACCACGGACAAGAGTTACGACAACCATTCCCTGCAAGCCTTGGGAAAGACAACCCTGGACATGGTCGAGTTTGAGGAAACCTTCAATGAGAACCGGATCGGCTTCGGGCTTTCCATCACCGCCGTGGGCGTTCTGATGGTGTTTTCCGCCCTGGCGATCACGGCATTGGTCATCAGCCAGTTGCGCCACCTGAACAGAAAACCCAAACAGGCAGACCGGAATTTGGTCCTGGACGCCAAAGGCAATGTCATCGCCCAGCCACATGACATGAACAGCGACGTGATCGCCGCGCTCATAGCCGCCCTGCACCTCCACAAACAGAGCATCGAAGACCAGCGCAGGCTGTTGCTCACTTTCCGGCGCGCGCATTCCGACCAATGGCGCAGCAGCGCGGTCCTCAACATGCCGAACCGGGACATCCTGCGCACAAGGAGATAGGACAATGAAAACCTATAAACTGATCATCGGCGGGCAAAGATATGAGGCCCAGGTACTTGAATACTCGTCCGACCATGCCAAGATCAACATCAACGGCACCGACTACCTGATCCAGATCGAGGACGACACCCAGTCCCAGATCCCCGTTCTGCCCCAGCAGGAAAAGGCAGTGCCTTTGGCCGCGGCTTTTTCCAGCGGTTTTTCCGCCGATACCGGAGAGATCCGCGCGCCGCTGCCGGGTGTGATTTCCTCACTACGGGTGCAGGAAGGTGACGCGGTGAAAAAGGGCCAGACCATCCTGGTTTTGGAGGCGATGAAGATGGAATCCGAGATCGCCGCCCCGGTTGATTGCGTGATCGGCAGCATCCACGTGAAAGAGCACGCTCCGGTGCAGGAAGGCGACCTGCTGATGACCCTGGAAGGGGTCGAGATCAGCGCCAAACAGGTCGCCAAACCCGCGCGCCAGCAGGCTTCCCCGGCCCCGGCGGAAACAAAGACGCGGGACGGTATCATCCGCGCCCCGCTGCCCGGCACGATCATCGAACTCAAGGTCCGTCCCGGCGAGACGATCAGCGAGCAGCAGGTCCTGCTCATTCTGGAAGCGATGAAGATGGAATCCGAGATCCATAGTTCCCTGGCCGGCAAGGTCAAACAGATCCATGTGCAGAAAGGCGATTCCGTGCAGGAAGGCGATCCCCTGGTCGAACTGGAGGCATAGAAAGTGGACGAACTGTTCCAGATCCTCAATACCACGGGCTTCGTGAACTTCAGCTGGGGCAACATCCTGATGATCGCGGCCGGCATCGTCTTCATCTGGCTGGCCATCTCCAAGCAGTTTGAGCCTCTTTTATTGGTTCCCATCGGCTTCGGCATCGTGGTGGGAAACATCCCCGGCATGCTGCAACAGGGCCTGGGCGTCGTGAGCGAAGGTTCGGTGCTCAGCTATCTCTATTTCGGTGTAAACAAGGGTGTTTATCCCGCGCTGATCTTTCTGGGGATCGGGGCGATGACGGATTTTTCCACCCTGATCGCCAATCCCAAGCTGATCCTGCTGGGCGCCGCGGCCCAGGTGGGAATCTTCGGAACCTTCATCGGAGCGCTGCTTCTGGGCTTTAATGTTCTGGAGGCCGGTTCCATCGGCATCATCGGCGGAGCGGACGGACCCACATCCATTTTCCTCTCCTCCAAACTGGCCCCCCACCTGATCGGGCCGATCGCTCTGGCAGCCTATTCCTACATGGCTCTGGTGCCGGTGATCCAGCCCCCCATCATGAAACTGCTCACAACTCCCAAAGAACGAGTGATCCGGATGAAACCGCCCCGCCAGGTGACCAAGAAGGAAAAGATATTCTTTCCGATCGTTGCCTTTATGGTGACTGCCATGATCGCCCCGGGCGGCGTGGTGCTGCTGGCCATGCTCTTTCTGGGCAATCTGCTCAAGGAATGCGGGGTCACTGAGCGCCTTGCTTCCACGGCCCGCACGGCTTTGATCGATATCGTGACCGTGCTGGTGGGCTTCACGGTTGGCGCCAAAACCACTGCGGACGTATTTCTAACCCCCCGTGCCCTGGGGATCTTTTTCCTGGGAGCCTTTGCCTTCGCGGTCGCCACCGCCATGGGCGTGCTGTTCGCCAAACTGATGAACCTGTTTGTGAAGGACAAGATCAATCCCCTGATCGGAAACGCCGGTGTATCCGCGGTTCCGGCCAGCGCCAGGGTTTCCCAGATGGTGGGCCAGAAATACGATCCCACAAACTTTCTATTGATGCACGCCATGGCCCCAAACGTAGCCGGAGTGGTGGGTTCAGCCGTGGCGGCGGGTGTGCTGCTGGGGATCTTGGGCAGTTAAACCTTTATTCAGAAAAGCTTTACACCAGCGACTTCAGCCGCCTGGCCAAGGCTTCGATCTGCTTTTCCCGTTCCAGTTCCAGCGGGATCGAATATTCCTTTTGCCCTGAAATAAGCAGGCGTTTCAGGCAATCATAGATGCTTTCCGCGGATTCCATGGCGCAGATGAAGTCCTGGCCGTGGGCGCGCAGCAGCTCCGCGGCTTCTTTGTGATCCGGGACCATCGCCAGGATGGGCTTTCCGGCGCGCAGGTATTCAAATACTTTGGAAGTCAGCGTCCCGCGCGGCGAACTGCTGTTTATCACGAGCAGAAGGACGTCGGAGGCCTGCATCCGGGCCAGGGCCTCTTTATGCTCAAGCTGGGGAACTATCTCGATCATGCCGTCAATCCCGCTGGTGGATATCTCAGCCCGGGTTTCCCGGAAAAAGTTGCCATAGAGCCGGATGCGGGTGTTTGCTGGCAGCAAATTTTCTTCGCGGAGGCGCTTTACGGCCGCGTAAAAATGCTTCAAGCTCCGGCGCGCGTAGATGTTGCCAAAATAGGCCAGGGTAAATTCATCAGGTTTCTCAACTTCTGGAAGGTCCTGATAATCCCCGGCATCCCAACCGTTGTAGACGGTTATCATCTTGTCTGCCAGGTCTTTGCCAAAGGCGGCCGCGGCATCTGTCCCGATTCCCCGGGTTGCGGTGACGATCAGGCTCGCGTGGCGATAGATCTTTGCCTCCCAATGCCTTGAGAACCTGCGGTGGAGGGCTGAGACCTGCAGTTCGTAATCCGTCAGTAGGTTCCAGTAATCGCGCAGATCGACCACCAGGGGAATCCCGCTTGCCCGGGAAAGCTTGTAAGCTCCGAGCGCGGAGGAGAAAGGCCCCAGGGATACGTAGATGAAATCGTAATCCGCGGTGGCCAGCGCTTTCCGGCCAGCCCTCACCAGATATGGGTTCCAGCCGATCTTGTCGTCGATCGGATAAAGGCGTCGCACCCACAGCTTGATGTGTTCCGGGGTGTTCATGTACAGGCCGGAAACCTTCTTTGCTCCGCCGGTCCGGGCTCTTTTGACCAGAGCCATGGGATCCAGCGAGGCGGTGCGGAAGATCCGTTTTTCGGCGCATTCGCCCAGCAGGGATGCGTCTCGGTAGAGGTATTCCAAATCCCGGAGCGTGATCACGTCGCATTCGATGCCCATCCGGGCCAGGTATTTGACCGTCTTGACGTTGCGCAGGACTGCCGGGCCACCCAAAGGGGGATAGAAATAGCTGATATAGAGGATGCGCATCTTATTATGGGACAAGCTGTTTGACTACGCTGAAGAGGCGGGGCTCGATCGCTTCCCAGTTGTAGTTGTTTTCGATCAGATCTCGGGCGCGCCGGCTCATTTCCTGATATTCGCTTGGCTTCAAGCGTAAAAGTTCGCCTGCGGCATTGGCGATCGCGGCCGGCTGGAATTCGCAACAGAGGCCGACCCGGTTTTTCTCCACCAGATCTCGCATCAGGGGCGTATTGATCGAAATCACGGGCAAGCCGGCGGCAAGGTATTCCAGAACTTTGAGCGGAACGGCCTTGCGCATCCTGCGGTTCAGCGGATTGAAGATCC
The DNA here is from genome assembly GCA_019429425.1 of Candidatus Syntrophosphaera sp. NCBI lineage: Bacteria > Pseudomonadati > Candidatus Cloacimonadota > Cloacimonadia (SeqCode) > Cloacimonadales (SeqCode) > Cloacimonadaceae (SeqCode) > Candidatus Syntrophosphaera > Candidatus Syntrophosphaera sp. The sequence continues at coordinate 19,307 of JAHYIU010000001.1, read as the reverse complement.
AGAGCCCCACCCGGCTTCGCTTGAGCAACAGCCCGATCTTTTCGGCCGGGATCCAATTCTGGTAATAGACGATGGCATTGAGGCTCAGGGTGTTGATCAGGGTGTCGAATTCCCGCTTGACCTCATCCGAAAAGAACTTGCCCAGGATCAGGACGTTCAGGCTGGGAAATTCGCGCTTGAGCAGGCTCACGCTGCGCAGGACCTTGAACACGCCGCGGTCGGGAGTGATCCCGCCGATGTAGATGAGGTCGAAATTCAGGCTGCATATGGTGCTGAGGTCTGCCGGCGTCTCGCAGGAATAGTCCCAGACGTTTTTGACGGGATAATTGGGGATGGTGACGGCCCTATCCCGCAGACGGGAAGGGACAAGCTGGTCCAGGATCTCGTCGGATACCGCGATGGTGGCGTCGGAACGCCGCTCCAGCCAGCGCTCGAATCCCAGATAGAGGGTCTTGAGCAGCCAGCTGAAAGGTGGCCGGCTTCGCTCAGAAAAGGCGTCGGCAAAGAACTCATGCACGTCGAAGATCACCTTTGTGCCCAGTTTCCGGCGCAGCGCCAAGCCCACAAACATGGTCAGCGGTTCCACGCAGATCACCACGTCCGGTTTGATCTTCCGGGCTTTCTGATAGAGCAGGAACAGCGCGTACCAACTTGATTCCGTGTCCACGACCACCTGATAGGGATTGACCGCGTCGTTGCGCACCCCGCTCGCGCAGATCAGATGCACCTCGCCCTGCTTGGCCAGGCTGCGCGCCATTTTGTAATACAGGCGCACGTCGGTCGTGTGGTGGGAGTTGCTCACGATGCATATCTTCATTTTCAAGTCCTTCTCTCCAAACGCTTGTTTGTTGCAAATGCTTTGCTGTCAAGACTTTTTTCGCCTCTGATCTCAACCGGGGGAGAGCCTGGCACCGGATTTTCCTACTGACACCCTTCTTTCCTGATCGGGATGAACACGGCGTTAGGCCTCTTGGATCAAGGCTTCCGGACGTTTTGCCTGCCGCAGATCCACAGAACTTTATGCCATGGCCCCCCTTATCAATACGGTGTCAATACGGACTCATTACGGACTTTGTCCGTAATGAGTCCGTATTGACACCGTATTGATCAAGAGAGGGCAAGGGATAAATGCATGGCGAAAATATAGTTATCTGTGATCAAATGAATATAATAGTGCATCGTATGAGGAGGCGAAGGGCGCTTGGGACAGGAAGGGAAAAACACGCAATTGGCTCTTAAGGTACTGATAAGAATGATTTTAAGAATACCTGTAAGCCCAGTCCATCCTAAATTTGCCCCACCTCGCGTAAAGTAGATTGACAACAATCACCCTATTACAAAACTGGTTTTTCCAAAAAAGAACAGGATTATTAAATGGATGAACTGCGCAGTGACCTGGCCAATCTGAGAGAATATTTTGCCGCGAATTTCCCTCCCGGGCAGCGGGCGGAGGCTCAGACCGCGTTTCTGAAAAAGCTCTCCGAACTGATGCACCGCCACTACCGGGGCAAGATGCAGACCCTGCCCAAGGCTGGGATCTGGGATTTCAATTGGTTCAATGTGTGGTACACTCCAGGCGTATCCAGCGTTTCCACCACCATCCGCGACGACCAGGACGCATCCTTTGAGCTGAGCAACCGGGGCAACCTCGTGGCCGTGGTCTCAGACAGCACAAGGGTTTTGGGCGATGGAGACTGCGGCGTGGCCGGCGGAATGGGGGTCATGGAAGGCAAGGCGATGCTGATGAAGTATCTGGCCGGGCTGGACGCCATCGCGCTTTGCGTCAACGACCGCGGTCCGGACGGCAAGCCGGATCCGGCCAAACTGATCGACTTCGTGAAAATGCTGGAGCCCAGCGTGGGCGCGGTCAATCTGGAGGATATTTCCCAACCTAACTGTTACCGGGTTTTGGATGAACTGCGCCAGTCCTGCGCCATCCCGGTCTGGCACGACGACGCCCAAGGCACGGCCTGCGTGACTTTGGCCGGCTTGATCAACGCTTTGCAGCTGGCTGGAAAGAAGATCGGAGAGATCCGCGCGGTGCTCTTTGGAGCTGGAGCTTCCAATACCACGATCGCCAGTTTCCTGCTCCAGAGCGGGCTCGATCCGGACAAATTGATCATGTTCGACAGCAAGGGCGGACTCCATGCGGGACGCGAAGACCTGGCCCGGAACCCTGATAAATTCAGGCAATGGGAGCTCGCGCGGATCAGCAATCCGGGGCGGATGCAGACAATGGAAGAGGCAATTGAGGGGGCGGATGTTTTAATCTCGCTTTCCACGCCTGGACCGCGCACCGTGAAACCAGATTGGATCAGGCGCATGGCGGCCCGCTCGATCGTTTTCGCCTGTGCCAATCCGGTCCCGGAGATCTATCCCCATGAGGCCAAAGCCGCCGGGGCCTTCATCGTGGCCACCGGACGGGGCGATTTTGCCAACCAGATCAACAATTCCTGCGGCTTTCCCGGCATCCTGAAAGGCTCTCTGCTCGTGCGTGCAAGCAAGATCACAGACGCGATGGCGATCCGGGCGGCCCATTCCCTGGCTGATTTTGCCGCCGCGCGCGGTATCTCAACTGACAGCATCATTCCCCGCATGGATGAGTCAGGGCTTTTTGCCCATGTGGCAGCGGATGTGGCGATGCAGGCCATACAGGACGAAGTGGCGCGGCTGCCCCTATCCCGGGATGAGGTTTATGCCTTGGCCGACGCTCAGATCCATGCTGCACGTTCCCTCTGCCAGAGCATGATGGAGGATGGAAGCATCGATAAGCCGCCACGGGATCTGGTTCTACAAGCCTTGGAACATGCCCGGAAGAGTGTTCTGCCGGCTTAGAGGGCGTTTTTTGAATAAGAAAGTAAGCAACATCCTGATCTTTGCCCTCAAGATGGGGATAACCGTACTGATCCTGTGGAGCATTTTCCGCAAGATCGACATGGCGATGGTCTTTGCCAGCATGTTCAATCTGCCCCCCTGGCTGCTGCTGTCCCTGCTAAGTCTGTCTTTGTTTCGTCATTTGGGGCTTGCCCTGGTGTGGGGCTGGTCGCTGCAGATCAATCCCCTCTACCGACCGAACTGGCCTGAGGTTGGCAGATCATATCTGATCGGCCAGGCGCTGCGTTTCGCCCTGCCCGGAGGTTTGGGCTTGGTGGGTAAAACAGCCTTTATAGACAACAGCAGTGTGCGGGATTCAGCTTATGCCTTTCTCTATGAGCGCACCCTGGTGACCTGGGCACTGCTGCTTTTTGCCGCTCTGTCCTTGATCTTCCTCCCCATTGGCATACCTCTCGGGCTCAGATTGGCGCTGCTGATCGGGCTGGCGACTTTTCCCATCTGGGGCTATTTCCTGCTGGCCCTGAACAAGCACTGGAAGGACCTCCGCAAAGCCTCTCTGCGCCCCGCCCCGCGCATTGTTGGACTCCTGATCCTGACCACGCTGCTCAATTATCTGCAGTACTGGCTGATCCTGATGCGGACCCAGCCCGTCAATTTTGCCGAAGTGCTGACGCGGATGAGCCTGTCCAACATCTCCCACAGCATCCCGATCACCTATGCCGGGCTGGGATTCAAGGAAATTTTCGCCATCCATTTCCTGTCCGAGATCGGCCTCGCCCAGGAACAGATTGTGGGCAGCACCCTGATGGTCTTCATCATCCATGAGGTACTATCCGGACTGGTGGGCGCGCTGATTTTCTTCACTTTGAAAAAGCTTCCGGGACACCTGCATTGGCGGCGATAAACATCATCGGGGCCGGCCTGGCTGGCAGCGAGGCCGCGCTGTATCTGGCAGACTTGGGCCTTCCGGTCCGGCTCTACGAGATGCGGCCGGACAAAATGACCCCCGCCCATCAGACAGGCCTGGCGGCGGAACTGGTGTGTAGCAATTCCCTCAAATCCACTCTCCTGGATACCGCGTCCGGCTTGCTGAAGGAAGAGGTTCGCCTGCTGGGATCGAAGCTCCTCCCTATCGCCGAAAGCTGCTCCGTGCCGGCGGGTCACGCTTTGGCCGTGGATCGGGAGCTGTTTGCCCAAACAGTTAGCGATCGTATAGAACAGCACCCCCGGATCGAACTCATCCGGGAAGAAGTATCCAAATTTCCCGAAGGGGCCTGCATACTCTGCACCGGACCGCTCACCTCCGATGACCTGATGCGTGAACTGCAAAGGCTTCTGGGCTCTGAACAGCTCTATTTCTTCGACGCCATTGCACCCATCGTGTCCGCGGACAGCCTGGACCTCAGCAAAATATACCGCAAAGACCGCTATGACAAGGGCGACGCGGATTATCTGAACTGCCCTTTCACCCGGGACGTGTACTACGCCTTCGTGGATGCCCTACTGGCCGGCGAAAAGCACCAGGCGCGGGAGTTTGAGAATGAGTTTTTCCGGGAACTGGAGTTTTCTTACTACGAGAACTGCACCCCCATCGAGGAACTGGCCCGGCGGGGCAAAGACACTCTGGCGCACGGGGTTATGCGTCCCATGGGCTTGGAAAAGGATGGCAAGAAACCCTTCGCGGTGCTGCAACTCAGGACGGAAAACAAGGACCAAACCGCCTACAATCTGGTCGGTTGCCAGACCATGCTACGCTATCCGGAGCAAAAAAGGATCCTGAGGATGATCCCCGGCTTGGAACAGGCGGAATTCCTGCGCTACGGCTCCATCCACCGCAACAGCTATCTGAATGCGCCGCAGGTCCTGTATCCCAACCTGACTTTGAAAAACGCCCGCAACGTCTTTGTGGCCGGGCAACTGAGCGGGGTGGAGGGCTATATGGAATGCGTCGCCACCGGGCTTTTGGTAGCCAAGATCCTGGCCGAAGGGATCGGTATGCTGCCGCCGGAAACGATTCTGGGCCAGCTCTGGCGGCGTTTGATCGATCAGGCCACCAAAGGTTTTCAGCCCCTGAACGCCAATTTCGGCTTGCTTCCCGCGTTGGAAACCCCCATCAGGGACAAGAAGGAAAAGAAACTGAGCCTGTCCCGGCGCAGCCTGGCGGCTCTGCAAATATATCTGGGAGAAGAAGATGACTAAACCAAGCTCGGCCTGCGGACTTGATTGCCTGGCCTGCGAATGCTATCTGGCCACCAAGTCCGGAGACACGGAAAAGAAAGCGGATATCGCCATCCGCTGGAGCAAGAATTACGACACCCAACTAACTGCTGCAGAAATCAATTGCGATGGCTGCATGAGCGAGGGCGTTCATTTCAACTGGTGCAACAACTGCCCCATCCGCGCCTGCGTGGTGGGCAAAGGATTCCAAAGCTGCGCGGAATGCGGGGATTTCCCCTGCCAGACCAACGCATTTCTCTACCAGGCGGTTCCCGCGGCCAAGGAAAACATCGAATCCCATAGGAGTTAAACATGGAAAAGATACTCATCCTTTGCGTTTTCGGCTTGCTGATAGTAATCGGCCTTCTGCGCGCCGAAGACGTTATCGATCCCGCCACATTCTGGCAGGAAGGCTACAGCGTGCAAAAAACCGCCATCACTCCGGAGGCCGGCGCAACCAGCATCCGCGCCCAGGTGGACAGTGATTGGCAGGATTTCCCATTGGTGGAGTTCCCCCAATCGTTTTGGGACTGGAACAGAAACCAGCGCAGGGAATATCTGGACATCTTCCGCGAGATGCTCACCAAGGGCCGGGAAGCCACGCGCAGCCCGCAACTCGCCGGACCGCACAACGGGATAGTCGCCACCTACGGCGCCGCGCGCAAGGACTCCCGCTTCAAGCTCAACAACGCCATCAAGGGCATGGGCTTTTTGCCGCCAGAGGACAAAATCGCGGAACTGATCGCGCTGCTGCGGGCCAACATGGAAGAGGGCCTGGACGTCAAGCTGGACATCCTGGACAGCCTGTATATCAACGCGGAAAAGAACTTCAGCCCGAACCGGCTGGTTTCTCTGGAACTCTATTCTGAGCCGGGCTACAACACCCAGACCTTCATCAACCAGATGCTGAATCCCGCCTGCGTAACGGTCTGGATGGACATCCCCACCTTCAAGGTCAAGCAGATCGCGCGTTTGCTGCATCCGCTGGATCCCAAGCTCAGCACCTACGAACGCCAGGTGGTCCAGTATGTCAACCTCATGCACAGCTTTTTCCACGGCGAATATCCCCGCGACTGTATCGCCGTGATCTATTACAATGTGGAGATCTACGACAGTTCGCCTGGCAGGAAGGACGCCCGCGGCACCAAGATCAGCAACTGAGTAAAACCTTTACAGGAGAGACATGCGCGACGAAGAAAAAGACTATCTGGTGGAGGAATACGACCTCGAGCAGGAGTCCTGGGAAGACCTGGAGAAGCAGGACAAGACGGCTTTTCTGGCGGCCATCATCCGCCAGGGCGAAAGCGAAACTGACGTCAACGATTCCCTGGACGAACTGGAAAGGCTGGCCGACACAGCCGGGATCGAGGTTTTGGGCCGCTACACCCAGAGGCGCAACCACCCCGAGCGGGGCAGCTTTTTCGGCAAAGGTTTCCTGGAAGAGACAAGCTACAAGATGCATCAGGCCGGGGCGGACGTCCTGATCGTCAACGAGGAACTGAATCCGATCCAGGCCCGCAATATCGAAAAGGACCACAGCATCCGCGTCATCGACCGCACCGAGGTGATCCTCTCCATCTTCCACGACCATGCCCGAACCCGCGAAGCCAAGCTGCAGGTGCGTTTGGCCGAATTGCAATACCAGCTTCCCCGCCTGCGCAGGCTATGGGGCCATTTTGACAAGGAACGCGGCTCGGCACGGTCGGCCGGCGGCACAGCCACGCGAGGAATGGGCGAAAAGCAGATCGAGATCGACAAACGCCTGATCCGCCAGCAGATCCGCAAGATCAACCAGGCCATCGAAACCATCAAGCATCAGAAAGAAACCCAGCGCAAGCAGCGCGGCAAAACCAAGAAGATCTGCCTCGTCGGCTACACCAATGCCGGCAAATCAACTCTGTTCAACGCCCTCACCGAGGCCGGCGTGCTGGTTGAGGACCGCCTTTTCGCCACTCTGGACTCCACCTCAAGGCAGCTCAAGCTCTCAGTCTCATTTCCGGTCGTGATCTCAGACACGGTGGGCTTCATCTCGAACCTGCCCCACCACCTGGTTGCCTCATTCAGCGCGACTTTGATGGAGGTCAACGACGCTGATCTGCTCCTGCATATCGTGGATGTTTCCGACCAGCGGCACGATTATTACATGGAACAGGTGAACTGTGTCCTGGCCGAGATCGGGGCCGCGTCCATCCCGCAGGTCCTGGTCCTGAACAAGACTGATCTGGTTGAGGGCACCTACCTCACCCTTGTTAAGAGGCGCCATCCTGAGGCGATCACCATCTCCGCGCTGGAAAGGGAGCGCATCGAGGACCTGCTGCAAACCGTAGAGGCCAGCCTGTTCCAAAACCAGCTCTGCAAGATGCTTTTGCCATACGACAAGGGCGCCCTGGCCTCGCTGCTGCACGAGATAGCCGTGATCCAGGCCGAGGAATACCGCGCGGACGGGATCTATCTGGAAGTGCTGCTCAACAGCGAGGATGTCCACCGCGTCCAGGACTATCTATTGACATAAAGCGGCGGGTGTTTTTTCCTGCCCACAAATATCATTCACACCCCAAGGAGAAGCAATGTTCAAGCTGATAACGGCGGAAGAAGCAGCCGCCATGATCGAACCGCACAGCCGCGTCGCCATCGGAGGATTCCTGGCTGTGGGGGCCCCGGAGACCATCATTGACGCCATCGTGGCAGCCGGGACCAAAGACCTGCATATGATCGTCATCGCCTCGGACTGGGAAAACCGCGGCGTGGGCAAGCTGGTGGTGAACCATCAATTGAAAAGCGCCCAGGTTTCCCACACCGGCACCAACCGGGAGATCCAAAACCAGATGAATTCCGGCGAGATCAAGGTCGAGCTGATACCCCAGGGAACCCTGATGGAAAGGTGCCGTGCCTACGGGACCGGACTGGGCGGGATCCTCACCCCCACGGGTCTGGGAACCGTTGTGCAGGAAGGCAAGCAGATCATCAACATTGACGGCAAGGACTACATCCTGGAGCCCGCGATCCCCAGCGATTTTGCCATCATCCGCGCCTGGAAGGCCGACAAGGCGGGAAACCTGATCTACCGCAAAACCGCGCGCAACAGCAATCCCATCATGGCCATGGCGGGCCGAACCACCATCGCCGAGGTCGACGAGATCGTGGAAGCAGGCGAGCTTGATCCGGAGCAGATCGTAACTCCCGGCATCTTCGTCAATTACATCATCATGAGCAAGGAGAATTGAGATGGCCATGGACAAACGCGCACAGATCGGAGCCCGCATCGCCCGCGAGCTGAAAGACGGAGATTACGTGAACCTGGGCATCGGACTGCCCACCGAAGTGGCCAACCACATTCCCCCGGGAGTGCATGTCGTCTTCCAATCCGAGAACGGCATCATGGGCGTGGGACCCGCTCCGGAAGCGGGATTTGAGGACGCCGACATGATCAACGCCGGCGGGGGTTTCATCACAGCCCTGCCGGGAGCTTCTTTCTTTGATTCCGCCACCAGTTTCGGCATCATTCGCGGCGGGCATCTGGACATGACGGTGCTGGGCGCCCTGCAGGTCGACCAAGAGGGAAACCTCGCCAATTGGATGATCCCGGGCAAGCTCATTCCCGGCATGGGCGGCGCCATGGACCTGGTGACTGGGGCCAAGCAAGTGATCGTGGCCATGGAGCATTGCGACAAGCACGGCAATCCCAAGATCCTGAAACAGTGCACTTTACCCCTCACCGCCAAAGGCCGGGTCAACCTGATCGTGACGGAAATGGCGGTTCTGGAGGTGACTCCCGAGGGCCTGGTCCTCAAAGAGGTGAGCGAAGGTTTTTCCGTGGATGACGTGCTCAAAGCCACCGAGGCCGAGCTGATCATCCCGGCCAACCTGAAATAGTTCTCAAAACATTTAACCCCTGGCGGCCGCGATACAGAACTCGCGGCTGCCTTATCTATTCCATATGGAGGAGAAGTGGAAGAAGTATTGACCCTGGGCATCAGTTCCTGTTTGCTGGGCAACAAGGTGCGCTACGACGGGCAGCACAAGTATGACAACTGGCTGGTGGAAACCCTTGGCAAATATGTATCTTACGTTCCTGTCTGCCCCGAGGTCGAATGCGGCCTGCCCATCCCCCGCGAGGCCATGCGCCTGGTTGGCAGCGCGGACAATCCCCTCTTGCTGACCACTCAGACCGGCATCGACCACACCCAGCGAATGCTGGATTGGAGCGCTAAAAGGCTCCAGGACCTGGCTGGAAAGGAACTCTGCGGCTTCGTCTTCAAGAGCAAATCCCCCTCCAGCGGCATGGAACGGGTCAAGGTCTATCCAGCCAAAGGCGGAGCGGCCGAGAAAAAGGGCGTGGGAATCTTTGCCCGCCAATTCATGAAAGCCTTTCCCCTGTTGCCCGTGGAGGAGGAGGGCCGGCTGCACGATCCCGTGCTGCGCGAGAGTTTCATCGAGCGCATCTTCATCATGCAGCGCTGGCTGAAGCTGCGCAAAAGCAAATTCACCCCCGGCAGCCTGGTCGATTTCCACACCCGCCACAAACTCCTGCTGATGGCCCACAACCCCCAGCTCTACAGGGAAATGGGCAAACTGGTGGCATCCGTCAAACAGCACGACCCGGAGGAATTTGCCCGCCTCTATCTGGAAAACCTGATGCGCGCCACCTCATTCCACGCCACCCGGGCCAAGCACCAGAACGTGATGCAGCACATCCTTGGCTATTTCAAAGAGGACCTGACCCCGGCGGAGAAAGCCGAAATGCTCGAACTGATAAGCAATTACAGGTCCGGCCTGCTGCCCCTGATCGTGCCCGTCACCCTGATCAACCACTATGTGCGCAAATACGGCCAACCCTATCTGGCCCAGCAATACTACCTGAACCCCCATCCAATGGAGCTGGCCCTGCGTAACCACGTCTGAGTATCAACCCGGCCCAGATTGGCCAATTTATGGCCATAGATAGTTTAAAAGCAGAACATTAGCTTTGGCTCGGGCAAATATAATTCACAGTATAGTGTCAAAGCTATTCCAGACTGCAGCTTAAGCATGCCATACCCCTGTCGCCCCCCTTATCATTACGGTGTCAATACGGACTCATTACGGACAAAGTCCGTAGTGAGTCCGTAATGATAGCGTAGTGATCGGGAGGGGGAGGAGTGGTTCAAAACTTGAGTAAAAGCTGGATTTGTATGCCCATGTCCTGACAGGCATAAGCGGCGGGAGATTCTGCTTGACAGCCAGTGGCTCAGAGGAAAATGGCTAATAAGGCCTGATCTTGATCAGAAACCTGCTGCCGGATGCAGCCGGCCTCTACTGAAAGCAAGATCCCAAAAGGCTTTGCAGATTATTTAACGGGAGCGATGATGCCCACCCTTGCGGACAATATCAAACGGGTGCAGGAAAAGATAGGGAACAAGCTGAGCCAGCTTGGCCGGGCCCCGGATGAGGTGACTTTGGTCGCGGTGACCAAGACCCATCCGGTGGAGACGGTCGAAGATGCACTGCGCCTGGGAATCGGCCACATCGGCGAAAACAAGGTGCAGGAAGCCCTGCGCAAGATTCCCATGCTGAACGTTCCCTACCAGGCTTTTCACTATATCGGGCACCTGCAATCCAACAAGATCAACAACCTGCTGAGCCTGAAACCCTTTCTGATCCAATCCGTGGACAGCCTCTACATCGCCCAGAAGCTGAACCGCCACCTGGGAAGCAAAAACCTCACCCAGGATATCCTGATCCAGGTCAATACCACCTCCGAAGAATCAAAAAGCGGGGTCAGTTTTGACAACGCCCTGGATATGATGTGGCAGATCGCGGCCCTGCCTTGCCTGCGGGTCCGGGGCCTGATGACGATCGGGCTGATGAGCATCGATCCGGAACGCACGCGGCCTTATTTCAGGCAGTTGCGGGAACTGGCAGCCAAGATCGGCCAGCAGGCGATTCCGGGGGTGGAGATGAAGTATCTCTCCATGGGCATGAGCGACGACTATCTGGTGGCCCTGGAAGAAGGCTCGAACATGCTACGGCTGGGCTCGGCCCTGTTCGGGGCGCGTAATTACGGAGATCCGCGATGATGTATCTGATCATGTTCCTGACCGTTGTGGTGGCCTACTGCTACGGCTGCTTTTCCACGGCCCGGCTGCTGGCCAAGACCGCGCGGTCATTGAATATTTATAAGATCGGCACCGGCCTGGCTGATACCGAAAACATCTACGCCAATGTCAGCAAACCGTTGGGCATCCTGGTGGGCGCTCTGGACATCCTAAAAGCTCTGCTGTTCCTGCTGGTGGTGGAATACGGCCTCAGAGCGCTGTTCCCCACGGGGGAATTCAGCCTGCTCCACGACAAGAGCGTCATGCTTGTCTACGGCCTGGCGATGCTGATCGGGCACTGCCTGCCCGCCGTTCACAGGTTTCGCGGGGGCCGGGGGATATTCACCTACACGGGCTTTCTGCTCTATTTCGCGCCGGGTCCGATGCTGGTGGCCCTGATAGTGGCCTGGCTGATCGTGCTGATCTGGAAGCAGATCCGCTTCGCGCAATATGTGATCGTGATCCTGCCGGTGCTGCTGACGCACGTGTTTTACACCTTCATTCCCCTGTTCCGCAAGGAGTTGCCGCCCTATTTCGTGGCCATCATCTGGGGCATCGCGATCCTGATGGGGGCTCTTAACTTCATCGTATCCAAGAAGATGGGCGAATTGTGACATGGGCAGCGGACAGTCGATAACCACACCCAGGTTGAGTGGCACGGCGGAAATGAATGGGCTCCGTCCCTGGCTGAGCCCGATCGACAAGATCACTCTGGCCTTTTGCGGCTGGATGCTCCTCTACATGCTGGTGGGCATCATCCTGGGCAGGGCGGAGAGTCCTGAATTCTACTATCCCAGCTATCTCTCGATCTTTACTGGAGTGCTGCTTCTGGCCTGGCTGGAAAGGAGCCTTGGCGCGGCCATGAAACCCGGATTGCTGAAGGCCCTGCAGTTCGCGCGGGGGATATATCCCGTGGCGCTGTTCGGTTTTTTCTACACTTCGCTGCACTCCGTGAGCCTCATCGCCTTCCAGGACTGGCTCGATCCCTGGTTCATGAGCATCGACCACAAGCTCTTCGGCTACTATCCTTCCCTGGTCTGGGGCCAAAGATACGACACGCCGTTCATGCAGGAGCTTTTCCACTTCGCCTATTTCTGCTACTATCCGATGATCGGCGGCCTGCCGGTCTATTTCTGGTTCAAGAACAGAAAGGCCTTTGGCGAACTGATCTTCAACCTTACATTTGTGTTTTACGCCTGCTATTTCTTCTACAGCCTCATCCCGGTTGTGGGGGGCAGGTATTTTCCTGAAGCATACCAACTTGCCCACGCGTACCGCCACGGCCCTTTCACCCACATCATGGCCTTCATCTACAACCACAGCGGGCATTGGGGCGGGGCATTTCCCAGCTCTCACATCGCCATCACGCTCGTGCTCACCATCGCCGCCCTCAAATACGCGCGCAAGCTGGGCTACCTGTTCGTGATGATCTCCTTTTTCCTTTCCCTGGCCACGGTTTTTTGCCATTACCACTGGTTCATCGACGCGGTGGCCGGGATCTTCGCCGGCGTGCTGGGTTATTTCGCGGCTGATTGGGTCCGCACCAAACTGCAAAGAGAGAAGTTATGAAACACCTGCTGCTTTTTCTGGCCCTGGCTTTGAGCCTGGCCCTGTCGGCCCAGCAACCGGCGCTTCCCGTCACCACCTTCGATTACGCCATCCCGGACAACAACGTTTCCCCGATCTGCATCGGCATGGGCGGGCTGAACGTGACCAACGCCGGGGATTTTTTCGCCAGCTATTCCAATCCGGCTTTGATCGGCGCCAACACGTACAGTGCCCTGCTGACCTCATTCCGGCTGAAAAATGAAGAAAACCTGAGCTTCTGGGAAGCAGCCTCGATCAGCAACGCGCTGCGGGACAAGCAGTTCAAGTATTTTACCCTGTTGGCGAAAAACACCGCCTGGACCTATCAGCCCGTCGCCAGCGTGCATATCGTCGATACTTACGCAAACCGGAGTTACCGCTATTACGACTACCAAATGGACAAAGTGCAAGTATCCCTGGCGGGGCGTGACGATTCCTGGCAGCCGGTCAGCTTCGGCCTCAATCTCAAATACCTCACCGGCAGGCTGGTCTACCAGGTTTACAACGTGCCCGGGGAAAACGATGTTTTCATCGACGACAAGATCAAAGGCTTTTCCACAGACCTGGGCGTGACCATGGACGCGGGCAGCATGACCTTCGGTGTGAGCGGCTACGACCTCTTTTCGCGCCTGTACTGGGAAAACTACCCATCGGTCCCAATCCAGCGCCGGATGGGCATCGGAGCGCAGTACAATTCGGACAACATGATCCTCAAGGCCGGCCTGCAGGGCAAACTGAGCCAGTCTACGGACACCACCTACCACTTCGGATTCCAGTATCTCTGGGACTGGAACAGCCCCGGTTCCCCGGGCAGGGAGAATGTCAATCAGGGCATAGTCCTGCGCCTTGGCATGTACAGCCACGATTTCTATGGGACGAGCAACATCAATTACACCTTCGGCACCGGCTACAACTACAACGTCTTCCGTTTCGACTTCTCCATGAACAACCAGGGCATGAAGATCAAAGACAGCGAATACCTCTTTTCCCTGGGAGTGGGAATGCCTTAAGCCATGGGCGGATTGAGCTTTTTAAACTCCGGGCTGCTGCTGTTCACGGCAGCCACCATCCTGCCCCTGATCATCTGGCTGCTGGCCAAAAAGAAACCCAAACGCGTCGTCTTTCCAACCCTGCGCTTCATCAAGGCCAGCCAGGAACAGGAGAAAAAGCGCACCCGCCTGAAAAACATCCTCCTGCTCATCATCCGCATGCTGATCATTTTGCTGGTGACCCTGGCGGCGACCCGTCCGCTGCTTCAATCCAAACATCTGAAACCTGCCCAAAAACACCCGCCCACGGCCATCGCCATTCTGCTGGATACCTCTTTCAGCCTGGATTACGTGCGTGAATCCCGGAGCGACCTGGACCGGGCGAAGGACGCGGTCCGGGAGATCGAAGCCCTCTGCACGCCGCAGGACAGGCTGGTCCTGATCACTTCCGATGAGGCTTGGAACCGCCTCCACGCCCAGATCTATGCCGGCTCTTTTCCCCAGGGCCTGATAAGCCAGATCGGGGTGACCTATTCTCCGTTGCCTCTGGCAAACATGGTCAGCCTGGCCGAGGAAAAGCTGCGCGAAACCCAATTGGCAAATCGCGAGCTCTATCTGATCACCGACGGCCAGAAGCAGGAATATCCAGTTCCGGAGGGGCAAAACCTCAATGTCATCAACATCGCCCAAGACCGCGAGTTCGACAATCTGAGCTGTTCTGGCGCGGCCGTGCTGCCCCAGCTGGTGGAAAAATCCCGCCGCCAGAGCATTGAGTTCAGGCTCAGCAATCACGGCGCGGAGGACCGCAATGAAGTGCTGGTCAAGGTTGTGCTCGGAGATGCCAAGGTCGCCGAGAAATTCGTCAACCTGCCCGCGCGCCAGACCGTCAACCAGAGCATCGTGGTCGACATCCGCCAGGATGGCTGGCAAAGCGGCTACGTCGAGGTCATGGACGACCGCCTCGAGCACGACAACCGCAGCCATTTCGCCTTTCCTTTCCAACTCGCGCCCCGGGTGGCAGTCATCTCAGACCGCGCCGCCTTGCCACTCTATCTGAGATCGCTGCTGCAGGTTTACACTGGCCCCGGTGGCCGGATCGACGTCCTGGATCCCCAGAGCATCAACCTGGCCACGCTGAACCAGTACCAGACCTTCGTTTTGCAGGCTTCGACCCATCTTTCCCCCAAACTGCGCGAGTTGGTCGAGACCCTGCGGTCCGGCGGCCGCGGAGTGCTCTTCTGCCTCGACCAAAACCTCAGCCCGGAGCAGAAAACCTGGCTGGGTGGACTCTTTGGCGTCAGCATCGGCGCTTTCCAGGCCCGGGAAGGGAGCATCGGTTACGTAAATCCCCACCATTTCACCACTTCGCTGATGGCAGGCAAGAACATCCAGTATAAGGGGATAACGGGTTTCTGGCAGATCTCCGGGACCGATGCCACGACCCTTCTGGCCGGTGGAGGCGATGTTTTCGCCCTGGCCAAAGACAACTTCCTGCTTTGGAACTTCGATCTGGCCAGCCAGCGCTCCGCATTCTTCTTGGATGCCGCCTTTGCCGTTTTTGCCTATCGCAGCCTGGAATACACCAGTTCCATCATTGCCTCAGGAGAAAGCCATGCCTTGGGCGATGCCGTCAGCGCCCATCAGGTCGTGCTTCCCGACGGAAGCGTCCTGGTCCTGGCCAACCGGACACACACACTCGCCCAGCCTGGAATTTACACCCTCAGGAAGGCCGACGGCTCCGAAACCCTGCTGGCTGTGGACACGCCCCGCCAGGAAAGCGAATTTGAGCCCATGGACTACAAGGGCCTGAAGAACGTCAAACTCTTGGGCGCCAACTGGCAAAACGCCCTCTTTCACACCCGCTTGGGACACGATCTCTGGAAAATACTGATGGCGGCGGCACTGCTGCTGGTTGTTTTGGAGATCATCCTGGTCAAGGCCGAGGAACTGCGTCCCACCTCGGCAGCCAAGAACCCTTCTACAGGGAGCACAACATGATCCTGGAAAAGCTAAACGACCCCGCGGAGATCAGGAATCTCAAGCCAAACGAGCTTGAGCTCCTGGCCCGGGAAGTGCGCAAACGCATTGTGGACGTGGTTTCCCACACCGGCGGGCACGTCGCGCCCAGCCTCGGAGCGGTGGACCTCACCATCGCCCTGCTGAACGTTTTTGACCCCATCCATGATCGCGTCGTCTGGGACGTTGGCCATCAAAGCTACGCTTGGAAGATCCTCACCGGACGCAACGACCGTTTCGACACCCTGCGCAGCCTGGATGGGATCAGCGGTTTCACGAACCGGGATGAAAGCCCCTGCGATGCCTTTTCCACAGGCCACAGCAGCACTTCCGTCTCCGCCGCATTGGGCCTTTCCTGCGCCCGCGACCTGCTTCGGGAAAAGGGCCACAGCATCGCCGTGATCGGGGATGGAGCCCTCACCGGCGGCATGAGCTTCGAAGCCCTCAACCATGCGGGCCACCTCCAGAAAGATAAATTCCTGGTGATCCTCAACGACAACGCCATGTCCATTTCCAAAAACGTGGGCGGCCTTCAGAAATACCTGGCCCGCATGATGGCCAGCCGGCCCTACAACACGATGAAACAGCAGATCTGGGATCTCAGCACCACCCTGCCCGACAATCTGCGCCGCCGTTTCATCCTCGGCGCCCAGAAGCTCGAGGAATCGATGATGAACATCCTCGTGCCCAGCATCATCTTCGAGGACCTGGGCCTCAAATACGTCGGCCCCATCGACGGCCACGACATCGAACTGATGTGCACCATGCTCCGCCGCATCCAGCGCCACATGGTGGGCCCGGTCTTTTTGCATGTGGTCACCCAAAAAGGAAAAGGCTACGCCCCGGCGGAGAAGAACTCCTCGCTGTTCCACGGCGTGGGGCCCTTCGAGGTGCGGAACGGAAAGCAGGCCTGCAGCGGAACCGAAAGCTGGAGCGAGGTTTGCGGCCGCAATCTGTGCTCAATTGCCGCTGCGGATCCCAATGTGGTCGCCATAACGGCCGCCATGACCTCCGGAACGGGGCTGGCGGATTTTGAAAAGAGATTTCCCAAACGCTTCTTCGATGTCGGCATCGCCGAACAGCACGCCGTCACTCTCGCAGCCGGCATGGCCTGCAAGGGCATCAAGCCGTTCGTGGCAATCTATAGCACCTTCCTCCAGCGCGCCATGGACCAGGTCATCCACGACGTCGCCCTGCCCCGCCTGCCAGTGGTTTTTTGTGTCGACCGGGCTGGATTGGTGGGAGAGGACGGAGCCACGCACCACGGCGCCTTCGACGTTTCCCTGCTCAGCGGGATCCCCAATCTGGTGCTCCTTTCACCTGCCACCGCGGAAGAACTGGATGCCATGCTGCGCTTTGCCTCCACCTACAAAGATGGCCCCGTCGCCATCCGCTATCCGCGTGGAGCCGCGCCCTGCGGGGGCAAGGAACTGGGAAAATTCACTTTGGGCAAGGCCCAGACCGTGCATAAAGGCGCGGAAATCGCTTTGCTGGCCGACGGAGGCGCTTTGCCGGTCGCATCCCAGACCTGGGAACTCCTGACCCGGGAAGGCCGCAAACCCTGGCTGGTAAACCTGCGCAGCCTCAAACCCCTGGACGAACCACTGCTCCGCAAACTGGGGGAAAGCTGCACCCATGTCTTCACTTTCGAGACCAACGCCATCATTGGCGGAACGGGTTCCCGCGTCGCGCAGTTGCTCGCGGAGTATCCCTGCAGGGTGATCAATTTCGGCTATCCGGACAGTTTCATCGCCCATGGCAAGATCTCCGAACTCAACGCCCGGATCGGTTTTACTCCGGATAAGCTGCTTGCTGAGATCAAAAAACACCTGCCAGCCTGATGCACAGCCAAAGTGATCCCATCTGCGCCCAGATCTCCCCACCGGGCCACGCCGCCATCAATGTCCTCCGGATCAGCGGTCACGGCAGCATCGGCATCGTGGCGCAGTTTTTCCAGCCCCGGGCCAAATTGCTGAAAGCCCCATCGCACCGCGTTCTGAGGGGCACTTTCCACGACCGGGAGGGCAGGGCCCTCGACCAGGTTCTCTGCACCGTTTTCCGCGCCCCGCTCAGCTACACGGGCGAGGACAGCGTGGAAATATCCTGCCACGGGAATCCGCAGATCGCCTCCAGGATCCTGCAAAACCTGCTTTACGACGCCCGTCTGGCCGAACCGGGGGAATTCACCCTGCGCGCCCTGCTGAACGGAAAGCTCGATCTGATCCAAGCTGAGGCGGTCAACGACCTCATCACGGCCAAAAGCAGCAAGGCCGAAAGCGCCGCCCTGATGCAGGTCCAGGGAGGATTGTCCCAACATCTGCAGGCGCTTTTGACAGCCATCACCGAAGCCCGCCTGCGCTGCGAACTGGCCATCGATTTTGCCGACCAGGACCTGCCCCAGATCGATCTGGATGACCTCCAGGAGAGGATCAATGGCATTCTGGAACAGGCCAAAGCCATGCACAGCGAGGGTTCCCAGGGCCGCTACATCCGCGAGGGCATCCGCGTCTGCCTGGCCGGAGCGCCCAATTCCGGCAAATCCTCGCTGTTCAACGCTTTCCTGAAGTTCAACCGCGCCATTGTCACCCCCCATCCCGGCACCACGCGCGATTACCTCGAGGAATCGGTATCGCTGCGCGGCTACACCCTCGTTTTATACGACACCGCGGGCCTGCGCGCCAGCTCGGACCTGACAGAAAAGGAAGGCATCGACCGCAGCCGGGACCTGATGCAAAGCGCTGATCTGGTGCTCTATCTGGTGGAGGCGGGATCCGGTCCAGCCAGTTTGGAAGAAGTCCCCTTGCCTGAAGCGATCAGAACCAAAACCCTCTGGCTGTCCAGTAAATACGACCTCGTGGCGGATGAAAACGGCGCGGAGACTAACCCTAAAGTCCGCGACGGTTACTCGCCCCAGGCCGGAATCCCCGTCTCGGTGGTCAGTCCGGGCGGCCTGGATGCCTTGCAGGAAGCCATCCTGAAGCGTTTCGAACTGCCTCTGGACGAACTGGACCATCCCCTGCTCACCAACGCGCGCCATCTGGCGGCTCTGGAACGCTGCGTCTCCGCCCTGGAAAAAGCGCAACTGGCCTTGCGCAAAGAGGCCGGCTTCGAATTCATCGCCTTCGACCTGATCACCGCCAGCAAGGCCCTGGAAGAGATCCTCGGCATCGTCACCACCGACGACCTGCTCCAGCAGATATTCTCTTCCTTCTGCATCGGCAAATAAGGCTCTCTTTCAAATCAAGCGGATCAATTAAGGCTCATCAAGTAAAATCAGCCCGGAGGGCGACAGATCATAGCGGTGGATGCAGAACGACCGTAGGAAGTGCAGCCCCCCGACCCAAGCCCCAACGTAGATGTGATCCCCGGAGAGTGCGACACAACAATAAGACACAGGATTGTTTTCTTCTGTCGCGCCCTCCGGGGCTCATGGATGCTGACGTTAACTGAAACGGGGGGCTCCGCTTTCCACCCCACAAGCTCGCTTCGCTCACTTGCGAGGACCCCGGTTTGCTGCGCACCCACCGCTATGATATGTCGCCACCTCCGGGGCTCACCCACTAAGTTTAAAAGAGAGCCGCGAATAAAT